>JAFGFV010000331.1 GCA_016930895.1 Spirochaetales bacterium
AGCAGCTCGGCCATGGTGGAAAGGTTCACAACCCCGAGCTGAGTCGGGAACGCGCAAATCCCCGTGCAGTCATAGACACACGTCTTGTCTTGATTGTGTTTGGCCACCTGCCCCTTTCCCTCGATCGTGAAGCGGTCGAATGTCGGATCGTAAAGCTCCTCCTCCGCGTACCCGGTGTGGTGGCAACCACCCCGCGGGGAGGTCGCGTATGCCAGGCCTTGGGACTTGGCCCCTCTCGGGTCGTAAGCGGCCAGCTCGAGCCCCTTTGCGTGCATCGCGTAGCGCTCGGCCCCTTTGCCGATCTGCTCCGCAGCACGACGCACCCCCTGCCCCAGAATCCTGCCGATACCTTCCTGCCGCCCGATCCGGTGCACCAGCTCAATCATCGCCCTGTGATCGCCGAAGTGAAGCTCCAGCCCGTCAGTGTCTCCGCTGTTCAAGATACCTCGCTCATAGAGTTCCATGGCGAAGGCGCAGATGTTCCCGGTAGAGATCGCGTCCAGACCGTATTCCGCGCACAACTGATCTGCCTTGATGATTGCCGGAAGATAATCAACGCCACAGTCGGAGCCAAATGAGTAGAGTATTTCGAACTCAGGGCCTCGACAGTGGGCGCCCTTGTACTCCCCTTCTTTGACTTCCGACAAGGATATGCAGGCCACGGGACAGCGAAAGCAGGTAGTCTTCTTGACAACGTAGCGTTCTTTGAGCGTGTCGCCGTTGATGCTTTCGTGGGATTCAAAAGTTCCCTCCTGGAAGTTTCGAGTCCCGAGGATTCCGAGCTTGTTCATCGGCGTCACAATGAAAGGGGTACCGTACTCCCGCCACAGCTGGAAGAACTCGTTCTCCCGGAAGAGCTTCTTTTCCTGCTCGATGATCGCAAGGAAACCTTCGCGGTCGTGCACGTCAATATCGTTCGTCCTGGTCCCGCGCGCTGCAATCGCCTTCAGGTTCTTCGAGGCAAGAACCGTCCCGGTACCTCCCCGCCCCACATAGCGGTGGTCCCCGTACAGACAGCCGATCTTGGCTCCCTTCTCAGCCGCTGGTCCAACCGCAAGCACACGAGTCTTGCGGTCCGTAGCCTCGATCAACGCTGCCTCAGTCTCCGGACAGCTCAAGCCTCGCAGCTCACCGCACGGACGCACCTCCGCCTTGCCGTCGGTGATCCACAGATATGACAGCTCGGGGGCCCGCCCGACGATCACCACAGCGTCGAAGCCCGCGAACTTGAGCTCCGGACCGAAGAACCCACCGCAGTTGCCCATGCAAATCATGCCCGTCAGGGGACTCTTGGTGGTGATATTCGTGCGGGAGCTGAACAGCGAGCGGGTCCCGGTGAGAGCGCCGACCGTCACAATGACCACGTTTTCCGGAGACAGCGGATCGGTGCCAGGAGCCAGGCGGTCAAAGAGCATCGCCGCTGCCAGTCCCCGACCTCCGATGTATCGCCGCAGCAGACTCTCGTCGGTGGGTTCGATCTCAGTATGTCCCTTCGCGAGATCCACGACTAGCGTCTTGCCCGTGTATGCTCCCCGCACCGCTGCTTCCTCCTTCTGCAGGACCGGCTGCCGGACTGCCCCCCTCATTCCTGAGAGTCGCCTGCGGCGACATCGCCCGCGGCAGCCTGAACCGCTTCAATGATTTTCTTATAGCCCGTGCAACGGCACAGGTTGCCGGATAGGCCTCGCTTGATCGCCGCCGGGTCCGGATGCAGGTTCTGGTCCAAGAGCGCCTTGGCCGCAAGCACCATGCCCGGGGTGCAGAATCCGCACTGGATCGCCCCAGTGTCCATGAACGCCTTCTGGATCGGATGTGGCTCCTCGCCGGACCCAAGACCCGCGCTTGTGGTCACCGCCCCCCCCTCGGCCTGAAGTGCCAGGATCAGGCAGGAATCCACCAATACCCCGTCGAGAATCACAGAGCAGGCCCCACAATCGCCTCGCCCACAGCCCTGCTTGACCTCCGTACAGTCCAACTCGTCGCGCAGGAAGCTGAGCAGTGTCTGGCCTGGATATGTCCTGCCTTGCCTCAAGCGGCCGTTGACCCGGATTTCGATCTCTCTTGTCTCCATGATCTGCTTACCGCCTCAACCGCGAGAGGGCGGTCTCGATAGCCTCACCGACCATCACCTCGGTCATTTTTTTCCGGTATACGGAAGAACCGCGGAACACCGAATCCCTCGGCGAGGCGACCTTCGCGGCGATCTCCGCCGCCCTTCGAACTCGCCCTTCGTCTATGCGCCCTCCGCAAAGATGCTCCTCCGCCTCCCTCATGCGCAGCGGGCGCGGCGCGACAGGACCCACGGCAATCCTCGCTTCTACGAGCCGATCGCCGCCTTTGCACAGCCATACGGCACAATTGAGCACCGGCAGAGTCAACGCCTTGCGCCGCATCATCCGCTTGAACGCTGAAGCCTCGTCCTGACCGTGCAGCGGTACCAGGATCTCGCTCACCAGCTCCCGGGTCGAATCCAATCGGCTGCCACCGGTCTCGAGATATGCCTGCTCAATCGCCATCTCTCTCTCGCCGTCGTTCGTGATCACCCGCAGGACGGCACCGAGAGCCAAGAGAGGTATGGCCGCGTCGGCTGCCGGCTGGGCGGAGACCACGTTACCGACTAGGGTAGCTCGATTGCGGATCTGAGGTCCTCCCACCCAGCTGCAGCCTTCGAACAGAGCGGTTGCCCGGTTGCGGATCAGCTCCGAACGCTCGGCCTGGGTCATGGTAACCCGCGCACCCAACCGTGCCACGTTCGGCGGACCGAGTGACTCCTCAATCCTGTCGAGCCCCGAGATGCGACTGGTATCGACCAGTACCTCGCACCCGTGCTTCCCTTCGCGGATGGCCACGATCAAATCGGTGCCCCCCGCGATGACGCGCGCTTTCCCATGTTCGGCTGTCAGGAATCCCACAGCCTCTTCGATGCTCTCAGGAAACACGTGGTCGCGTAGTCGCATCTCGATCAATCCCCTGCGGCCAAGCCCGCTCCGCCTCGGCCAAAGCCTTGGTCTACTCTTCTACGAAGGCTACCGCACGGACAAACCCGGCGCTGCCTCTGTAGAACTTCGCCGGGAAACCATAGAACTTGAACCCATACGGCGGCAGCTTGTCCAAGTTGGCTAGCTTCTCGTAGTGGGCGTATTCCTTCTTCCTGCCCAGAAGATGGCAGGGCCAAAGGTATTTCGGATCCCGGCCGTGTTCCTTGTAGTTCTTGGACCAGTGCGCATACCCGATATCGAAGCTCCAGGCGTCCGTACCTACGGTCTTGATGCCCTGATCCAGCACCCACTCCAGAGCATCAGCGGACAGGTGTCCGCCGTGGTCCGCGTACCCGGGCTGGCCGAACAGCTTGTCGTTCCCGGTCATCGCCAGGAAGATGTCCAGTGGCTTGAGCTTGTACCCGATCTTGTTCATGCGCTCCTGCAACTCCTTGCGAGACAGGGAATAGCCGTCCGGCAGGTCGCGGATATCGACAACCACGCCGTCGCCATAGCACCACTCCAGGGGCCACTCCTCGATAGTCTTGGCCGGTTTTCCCTCACATTCCGGCCCCATGTGCCAGGGGGAATCAAGATGTGTACCCGCGTGGCTGGTCATTTCCAGGTAGTCGTCCGCCCAGGCCTTGCCCGGAGTCGGCCAGTCATTCGGGTCGATGCCGTAGCACCTCTCGTCTTCCTTGGCCCCGTTTTCGTGCGGAAGATTCGTAATCTTCACGTTCATCAAAGGGCTGGGATCGCTCCTTGTCACCATGGACAGGTCGACGATTTTCGTTGCCATCTCTTGCCTCCTACCTCGCAGTTTTCACGTATCGGCCGTTTCCCGCGGACCGTAGCTTCCCCGAATCTCCAAGCGCCTTTCTCTCATGCAAAGCCACCGGCGTGCAACAGACTCCGGGAGGCCAGAAACGGCAGGGCCCGGGAGGCCGGTACCACGTCGACCCACTGCACGCGAGCCTTACCGATTAGGTCGATGGCCCGTTGGTTC
>JAFGFV010000049.1 GCA_016930895.1 Spirochaetales bacterium
AGAAACCTAGAGTCTGGGTGAAACGGCGTTCGCTTGCAGTCGCGGACGACTATCGGAGAGCGCTCAGCCTGTGCAGGAAGGGCGGGGGCGGGAGCCGGATACGGTCCTCCAGTCTCTGCTGTATTCCCAGGTGCCCGATTGGGTCAGTTCCTGGACGGTGCCCCAGGTCTTGAGAGCCGGCTTGCGATACTTCTTTTTTTCCATCTACTGACTCCCCCTTGATGACGACATTATAACCCACTTGACCGGTACATGCAACCGAAAAGTTCCAGATATTTTGCGATTGTCGAGGCGCACTCGAAGCGCTCGCGACGTGATTCTCGTTTACCGCACTGCGGCACCGCGAACCCCAGGTGCCTGCCAAACCGAGGGATATGACGAGAAGGAGACCACCCCTCTCCCTCTGCCCAGGCCGACACGAACCGTCAGTCTGTCAGGGCTGGGAAGGGTCGGGAGCCGGAGTAGTTCTTGTTGTTGCCGCCCTGGAGGTCCCTCATGCTCTGCCGGGGCCCAGCCTGGGTCAGCTCCTGAACGGTGCCCCACGTCTTGACAGTCGGCCGTCGATACTTTTTCTTGTCCACGGGTAGACCCCCCTATATTCACCAAATATAGCCCATCTGAGCTCAACGTGCAAGGCCGAGGTTGCCGAATTCGCATCCTCACGAGAGGGGGCTCAGCTCCAATACCGGCGCAGCCACATCTCCAAAGTCAGGGCAGGCCAGAAATCCTCGGGCGCCCCCTCTCCGCGGCGGATTCGCCGGTATTCGGCGCCGATCGCCTCCTGATCCACGTACCCGTAGCGGGCGCTCACCATGTCGGCCAGGAGCCCGCCAACCCTGGCGCGTGCTTTGTTCACTATTCCGTCGAGAAATACAGGAGAAGGATCCGCCCAGCCCGGGGCGTCCAGCACGGGGTCCGGCACGATGCCCCGCATGGCCAGACGGGTGAGCCGTTTCCACTGCCCCGGTCGGTTGAGCACGCTCTGGGGAACGGCCACGGCAAACGAGGCAATCCGGCGATCGCTCCACGGGTCGGCGAATCCCATCCCGTACCTCGCCCTGGTGCGCTCGGACCACACCATGTCGTTCATCTTGACAGCGGAGAACACCTCACGGTATCTCCGATACCGGGCGTAGTCACCGATAACCCGCGACGGAAGATCCTCGCTCCGCAGATCAACCCCCCGGAGCCTGGCCTGCAAGTCGGGGTGAATCCACGGCGGCAGCGGTGTGCTCTCAGGCCGCAGCACCCGCTTGACGATGCCCCGGAGGCGATCCGCCCGCCCGGCCGGCCACAGCCGGAACAGGACCGGGTCGAGCCAGTAATCGCGAAACACCGACCGGGCGGATGCTCCGAGGCCCTCGAGGTGGGTCCGCAGATCCGCACGGGCCTCTTTCCACCCCAGCCGACGGATCAGGCCCAGGTAGTCGAAGACGTCGCCGCCCATGGCCAGGTCGCCTCGGTCCCCCGAGATCATGAGCCCAACCCCGTCCGCCCGGGCACGCTGGAGACCCGCCTCGATCAGGCTCTGATAGTAGCCGATGAACGGCGAATCCCGGTCGGGTCCGCCTCCAGGATAGTCGCTGAGCGGCCACGCCCGCTCGGCCGGTACGTCGGTCGATTCCAGGCCGTAGCGCTTCACGACCAGCGCGCTCAGCCGGCGTTCGTCGCACTGCCGGAAGCGCTCGAACGCGTAGCAGTATGCCCGCAGCCCCCCCGGATTGACCTTGGCGCCGCCCTGGGCAAGCTGCCCAGCCATCGAGGCGGCGCTGGTGGAATCCAGGCCTCCGCTGAGCATGATCCCCACAGGGCGCCGGCTTCGAAGACGGCACCCGACCGCCTGGCGAATGATCTCCCGAAGCTGCTCGGCGTACTGAGCCTCCTCGGCGCAGCGGATTCGCTCGCTTGGATCGACGTCCCAGTAGCGCCAGATGCGAAACCCCTTGCTCGAGACCAGCAGGGCATGAGCCGGCTGGAGCTGCTGGATCCCCTGGTACGCGGTCCAATCCAGTGGACAGGCAAGGCCAGCAAGGTGGACGTAGATGGCCGGGTCGTATATGCGCGCCGCAACGCCCGAGGCCGCCAGGATCTGCTTGATCTCCGAGGCGAACAGCAGGCGGCCGGGCTCCACCCGGAAGTACAGCGGCCTCATGGCCATGGCGTCGCGAGCCGCCAGGAAGGAGTGCTGCCTGCCATCCCACAGGGCAAGGGCAAAGTCCCCAAGGAGATGCGCGGCAACCTCCGCACCCCAGCGCTCGTACGCGGCCAGGATCAGCCGGGCATCGCTGATTGCCTCCGGAGCCTCCAGCGCCCGGGCTCCAAGGGCTGACAATAGCTCCCCTCGGTTGTCCAGCCGGGCCTCTGCAGCCAGACACAGCTGACGGGCCTCGTCGATCAGGGGCCTGGCATCCCATTCGGAATCCGAAGCCGGCTCACTGAGGAGGCTCGCAAAGCCAGCGTTTCCCGTGATGCCGTAGTGGACCCCCTCAGGTCCCCGATGAGGGGCGGCCCGCGCCATGGCCGCGAGATCACCAGGCTCGACCGGCGCCCCGCCCAGATTGACGATGCCGCAGATACCGCCCACCGATGCCCCTACAGGCCCCGGCCGGCACCGGCAGGTGGAAAAGGCCTGTAGCGGCCGCCGCTCTCCGGGCCGCCGATCACGATCCGCCCCTCGTGCTCGAGCCAGGCATGCGCAGTGAGACGATCCGGGTCGCCCTTGGCAACCCCCAGGCGCAGCCGTGCCTGATAGCCGTAGCGGCGCAGCAGCGCCCTGGCCGCGATCGCCTGGACGAGACAGGTGGAGCCGGGAACCCGGCGACTGGCCGCGAGGACAGCCCACGTGACCGTGCCGACCGGAACTCGCTCCCGCTCCCAGGGCCGCGCGGATTCCCTGCCGGCCCGGGCGACCCGCCGCTTGAACGCGCCGAAAGGCAGGACCACGAGTGCAATCCTGAGCCCCAGAACGAGGAGCAGGGCTCGCCGGAGCAGGAATCGCTCCTCTCGCGGCAGGGAGAGGTACTTCCGGAATCGTCTTATGGCCGTCTCTCCACCAGCCCCTTGGCAATGAGCTCGTCCAAGAGCTGGCACAGGTCGGTCTCGAGCCGCTCCGGATCCACGTCGTATTCCTCCAGGACCGTACGCATAACCTCCCCGATCGGGACCGGACGGGCCAGCAGCTCCCAAACCCGGGTGCCGACATGGTCCAGGCCGTAGTAGATCCCCGATTGGGCATTCAAGATGACCGTTTCCTCCTCGAGGTCCACGCAGACCTGTTGAGCGCTCCTGACGACTACACTATTCCGGTCGAGCATTGGTGTC
>JAFGFV010000332.1 GCA_016930895.1 Spirochaetales bacterium
AACGACGCAAGTAACTACTCTCCAAAGGAGAATCGAGCCCTATGAACGTTCACGAATTCGAAGGCAAGAACGAAGAGGAGGCAATCACCAAGGCCATCGAAGCTCTCGGCCTCGACCGGGAAGAGATAGACGTGGAGATCGTCGAGGCCAAGAAGTCCGCCTTTCTCTTCGGGGGCGGCAAGGTGCGGATCCGGGTTCACCTGGACGAGGAGCGAGACGGGTCGTGGGGCGGGGATTCGCAAGGGCAGGGGAATGCCGAGGATTCCTGGCAGGCGGAGCTGGAGCAGGACGGCTACCCGGACAAGCAGCCGGAAGACTACCGGCACCCCGACGCCTGGGACCACCCGGCGGGGCGCGGGCAGCGCGGCCAACGCGGCCGGCGGGACCCGGGAGGGCGCTCTTCGGCCGGGCGATCCCGGCGCGGTTCCTCCAGGCCCGACTCGAGGCGTTCCTCGGCCGGTCGGCCGGACCGGTACTCGCCGAACTCCGTTGACCTGGAACGCCGCGACCGCGGCGACGCAAAGCCGCGCCCGATGGTAGCACTGGAGCCGGAGAGTGACTTCGAGCGCAAGATCCTCGAGTTCCTGAGCGGGCTCCTGGAACACGTGGGCATCACGGCCCAAGTTCGAATCGCGTTCCGCGAAGACAAGAAACTGGGACTGGACGTGGACAGTCCGGATTCGGGCATTCTGATCGGAAAGCGCGGGCAGACCCTCGAGGCGATCCAAACCGTCGCCAACGTGGTGGCCAGTCGGCTCAAGAACGGAAGCCAGCGGGTGATCGTGGACAGCCAGAACTACCGGGAGCGCCGGGAGCGCAGCCTGGTGCGGATGGCGCAGCAAACCGCCGACGAGGTGCGCCGTACCCGCCAGTCCAGGCTGCTCGAAGCCATGAATCCATTCGAGCGCAGGCTGATTCACACGACCTTGAGCGAAGAGAGCGACATCGAAACCGCAAGCGAGGGCGAGGGGCTATACAAGCGCGTGCGGGTCCTGTATCGAGGTCCGAAAAAGTCCTGAGCGGGGCGCGCGGCCTTTAGGCCTGTGCTGCGTTGCGCTCGAGCGCCCGGATGCGTTCCAGCAGCGGGGGGTGGGAGTAGTACACGAGGCTGTACCAGGGGTGCGGGGTCGGGTTGCTGAGGTTGTTGCGGCTCAGGCTGACCAGGGCCTGGCGCAGGTTTTCGCCTTCCCCTGCGACTTCCCGGGCATAGCGATCGGCCCGGAACTCCTGGCGCCGGGACCACCACGACGCCAGCGGTTGCGCCAGAAGCGCGAGGGGACCTGCAAAGTACAGCACCAGCACCACGCCCGCCGCGGGACTGGGAGCGGCGAACCCGAAGGCCGTGAACAGCGGTGGATGGTTCAGGGCCAGACCCAACAGCCTCAAACCAATTCCGACGACCACCAGGGTGACCAGGATGCGCAGCAGCACGTGGCGGAGCTTCTGGTGGCCGATCTCGTGGGACAGCACGGCCGCGACCTGGGCGTCATTCAGCGAGTGGATCAGGGTGTCGAACAGCACGATGCGTCTCGCCCTGCCGAACCCGCTCAAGTAGGCGTTGCTGTGGGACGAGCGCCGGCTCCCGTCCACCACGTAGATTCCCCGGGTATGCACTCCAAGGCGTTCGGCCAGAGCGTGCAGGCGTTGCTTGAGAGGACCCTCCTCCAGCGGCGTGTACCGGTTGAACAGCGGCGCGATGAGCTTGGGGTACAGGTACACCAGCACCATCTGGACAACGGCGAAGGCGCCGAAGGCCCACAGCCACCACCAGGTAGTGGCCCGGAGGAGCGCGAAAAGCCCCCACAGCAGCGGGGTCATCAGTGCCAGGCTCACGACCAGGCCCTTCAGGGTGTCGATCGTCCACAGGCGCCAAGTGAGGCGGTTGAAGCCGTAGCGCGCTTCGATCACGAACTGCGCGTACAGCGAGAACGGGAGCGACAACAGGGCGAACAGAAGAGAGCAGGCATAGACGAAGACCACCTGCGCCAGGTTTGACCCGACAAGGGGCCCGAGGCAGGAGAGGACCTGGTACAGGCGGCCGAGGAGGCCGGTGAGCACCAGCAGGAGCAACGCGCCGGCATGCACGACCGAGGAGATCAGGGACAGGCGGGCGCGCTCAAGGGTGTAGTCGATGCTTCTGCGGAACTCCTCGGGCTCCATGAGCCCCAGCACCGCCTTGGGAGGCTCGGGGCGGAGCCGCTGCAGGTGCCGCATGTTCATGAGGTTCAGTCCGACCCCCGCCGCCAGCTCCAGGGCGAGAAGGGCCAGATACGACGCCCGGATAGATTCAGGGCTCATGGGAGACCTGCGTTCATGGCTTTGCAGTATAGCAGGTCCAACGTGGCCGGGCCACACAGGTCCTGACGCGCCGGGGGAGGCGGCAGCGTGGCGTCCCCGTCTTGAAATTTCCCTCCCAATCTGTATGATGGGATCACGCTCTATTCGGATCGGGAGCGAGAGGAGCCGCAAAACCATGACAAAGAATGTCTGCACCGGCGATCACCAGGGTCACCTCTGCGTGCTCGCCAGCAATGATCGGTTCGAGAGAATCAAGGAACTAACCCGCAACCCCCAGTTCATCTGCTTCAACTGTGGACGGGTTGCGGATTGCAGAGAGAACCTCTGCAATCCCATGCCTCTCAACGATTGAGCCCTGTTGCCGCCGAAGGTCGGCCACTTGAGGGGCGACGCCTTCCGACGTCTCGACGCTGAACTCTCCAAACAACTGCGATCTCTCTCCTCCGGGCGCGGCGCGAGGCTGGCGTTTTCGATTGCGGCCCACTCCGGCGATTCGGCGGTGCTCATACCGCTGCTGGGGGTTCTGTGGGCGATCGACGGTTTCTCCCTGCAGAGCTACACCCTCAGCCTGGCGGCTGCCTTTGCTGCGTCCGTGGTCCTGACCACGGTGCTCAAGTTCACCTTTCGGCGCCGCAGGCCGGCGGGGGACTGGGGCCAGGTCTACCGGCGCACTGATCCTCACTCCTTTCCGTCCGGGCATGCCTCGCGAAGCGTGGCCCTTGGCCTGGCGGTGCTGTGCCGCGGCTGGCCGCTGGGCGGCGGGCTGCTCCTCCTGTGGTCCCTCGTGGTCGGACTCTCCCGGGTCGTAATGGGGGTCCATTACATCTTCGATGTGGCCGTGGGCTACCTCGTGGGGACGGCCGTCGGCATCGCGGTCTGGCTGCTGGTCACCCGGGGGGTGCTGCCCTGAGGGGCAGCCGGTCGCCGCGGTGTGTTGCGCTTGACAGGCCGAAAACGACTCTGGTACCTTTGAGCGGCTAGCCCGTCAGCGGAAGGCGGTGAGACTCCGCCGCGGACGCGCCACTGTAACCGGCGACGAATGCTCGTTGTGCGCTACGCCACTGGGTGATCTGCCCGGGAAGGCGGCGAGCGGGAGGATGACCCGGGAGCCAGGAGACGCTGGGGCTTCGAGCTCTGAGCTCTAAGCTCGCACCAGGAACCATACCTGCACGCGGGGCACCTGCAGGAGGCATCCTTGTACCGTCGCAAGACAGCCGCCGCCATCGTGCTGATCGGGCTCGCCCTCGCTCTGGTGGGCGCGGCCCTGCTGGCCGTGCAGCTTGGAGCGGTAAGGGTCGGTCCGCTTTCCCTGGTTCGCCTGCTCGCCGGCGCGCTGGGTCTGGGCACCGGGCGGCTGCCGGCTGCCGAGGAAACGGCCATTCTCCTGTACATTCGTCTGCCCCGGGTGACCGCAGCCATGCTGGTGGGCGCCGCCTTGTCGCTCGGTGGCGTTGTCATGCAGGGGCTGTTCCGAAATCCCATGGCCAGCCCGGACATCCTCGGGGTCTCCACGGGAGGCAGCCTGGGCGCCGTGGTGGCGATCAGCACCGGGCTTTTCGCGCTGAATGTCTTGTTCTTGCCTCTGCTGGCGGTCTTGGGAGCCCTGGTGGCAGCAAGCCTGATCTACCTGATCTCCCGTTATCGCGGCCGCACCAGTCTCCTGTTCGTGGTTCTTGCAGGACTGGCCGTCAGCTCGCTGTTCAACGGGCTGGTGTCGGCGATCCTGATGTTCGCCCGGCAGTACGAGGTGAGCCAGTTCATCTTCTGGACCATGGGCGGCCTGGACGGGAGGACCTGGCGCCAGGTCACGTTGCCGCTGCCCGTGCTGTTGCCGGGCATGGCGTTCCTGTTCTTCTTTGCCCGGGACCTGAACCTCTTTGCCCTGGGTGAGGAGGGGGCCCACTCGTTGGGCATGCAGGTGGAACGTACCAAGCGCCTGCTCCTAGCCGTCACTGCGGTAGTCACCGGGGTGGCCATCTCGATCAGCGGGCCGGTCGGTTTCGTGGGCCTGCTGGTGCCCCACCTGTTCCGGATGCTCGTCGGGCCGGACCATCGGATTCTTCTCCCCGTCTCGGCCCTGGGAGGCGCCCTGTTTCTGGTGCTTTCGGACCTGGTTGGCAGGGTTCTCGCGCCCCCGTTCGAAATCCGAGTCGGCATCATCACGGCCGTGCTCGGGAGTCCGTACTTTCTGTACCTGATCGTGCGTTACCAGCGGCGGGGTATGGGAGGGCGCGCGGCGCGAGCGTCGCGGCGACGACAGGGTATCGGCAAGCTGTCCGGGGGACGCCCAAGGGGGGGGGCGGGAGCATGACCGGGCCGGCGGTTCTCGAGGCGCGGGGTCTCTCGTACGCCGTCGACGACCTCACGATCCTCGACCGTGTGAGCCTGGCGGTCCGAGCCGGGGAGTTCGTGGGACTGATCGGGCCGAACGGCGCGGGCAAGACGACCCTCCTGCGGTTGATGGTCGGCATCCTGAGTCCGTCGGAAGGGCAGCTGTTCCTCGAGGGATCCCCCCTGGAGCGGATTCGCAGCCGGGAGCGCGCCCGCAGGGTGGCGTTCCTCGGCCAGGAGGCACCGGCAGACTTCCCCTTGCCGGTGCTCGACATCCTGCTGATGGGACGGTACCCGTTCTTGGGGCGATTCGAGAGCGAGGCCGAGGCGGACGTCGAGCGTGCCCGGCGGGCCCTGGCCTACGTAGGCCTGGAGGGCCTGGAGGAACGGTATTTCAGTGAGCTCTCCGGAGGGGAGCGTCAGCTGGTGCTGTTCGCCAAGGTGCTCGTGCAGGACACCCGCGTGCTGCTCCTGGACGAACCGACCTCCAATCTCGACATCAAGCACCAGGACCTGTTCTTCTCGATGGCCCGCGAGCTCGCGGGGGAGAAGCGAAGCGTCGTAGCGGCCGTTCACAACATCAACGTAGCTTCCCACTACTGCACGCGTCTGGTGCTGCTGCATCGGGGACGGATTGCGTCGGAAGGGGCGCCGGAGGCGGTCCTTCGGCCGGAGATTCTGGAGAAGGTCTACGGCGCGAGGACCGTGGTCAGCCGCAGCGCGGCCACCGGCAGCCTGATGGTCGACGTGGTGCCCCGCGGCGCCCCCGCCAGCGGCCCTCGGGTCCACCTGATCGGGGGGGCGGGCAGCGCGGTCAACCTGACTCGCGAGCTCGGCCGGATGGGGTTTCGCCTGAGCGGGGGTATCGCGCACGAGTTCGATGCCGACTGGAAGCTATGGGAAGCCCTGGGAGTGGAGTCCGCGGTGGTGGGGGCGTTCTCTCGTATAGCTGCCGAGGATGTGGAGCGGGTGGTCCCGTGGGTCGAGGAAGCGGAGCTGACGATTCTGTGCAGCTTCCCCGTGGGCCCGGGAAACGTGGAGAACCTCCGGCTGGCCGCCCGGGCCCGGCGGCTGGTGATCGTGGCTTCCGGTGGTGAAACCCCCCGGGGTTTCTTCTCCGAAGAAGGCCGCCAGCTCTTCGAGGAGCTGTGCGCGTCGGCCCCCCAGAAGGGTTATCGAGCCCTGGTGGACGCCCTCGAGTCGGGTGAGCTGCTGGCGCCGGAAACGCCCGGGCCGCAGCGAAAGACTCAGGGACGGGAGGGATAGCGGCGCTGGATCGCGCCGACGATGCCCTCCTGGCAGATGTGCAGGAAAAGCTGGACGAGCTCGGGGTCGAAGTGATGCCCCTCCTGCTGTCGGACGTATCGGAGCGCCAGCTCTTCCTTCCAGCCTTCCTTGTAGGAGCGCTTGGAGATCAGGGCATCGTACACGTCCGCCAGGGCGACCACTCGTGCTGAAAAAGGGATCGTGCCTCCCTTTTTCCCTGGGCCGAAGATGATCCTGTCGGCGAACAGGTCGTCGACCTTACCCGGGTATCCCATCCCGTCCCATCGTTCGTGGTGGTGGAGGGCGACCTCCCAGGCCATGTGGTCCCAGGGCGTCATGCGATCGGGGGTGGTGTGGCGGTCGCGGAACAGCCTGGCCCCGTAGATCGTGTGGGCCCGAATCTGGTCGAACTCGTCGGCCTTGAGACCGCCGGGCTTGCGCAGGATCACATCGCTCAGAGCCACCTTGCCGACGTCGTGGAGCATGGCAGCGTTGCGGAGGATCTCCGCGTTCTGCTTGATCTTTCGATCCTCCACGCCGTGGCGGCGGGCCCAAGCCTTGTACAGCTCCACCGAGTAGTCTCCCACCCGTCTGGCATGTTCGCTGGTCTCGTAGGGGTCGCGCAGCTGCGCCATCTCGACCATTCGGAGCACCGTCTTCTGGGAGAGCTCCGCCTTCTCGATAGCGTTGGCCGCGTTGCGGGCGAACTCGGTCACGTAGAGGCGATCGGGCATGGAAAAGGGGACGATCTGGCCTTCGGGTCCCCGGGCGTTGATGAGCTGGAGGACTCCCACGATCTCCCGCCCGGTTGTCTCCAGCGGCACGACCAGAATCGAACGGGTTCGGTAGGAGGTCTTGCGGTCGAAGTCGGGATTGAAGGAGTACGAGACGTCACCGCGGATGTCATAGACGTCGTCGATGAGAAGGCTCTCGCCGGTGAGAGCCACGTACCCGGCCAGCGAGTTCTTGTTGATCTCCAGGTGGTTGTTGGAATAGATGTACTTGTCCTGGGCCCTTTCTCCCGCGAACAACGCGTCGTTCTGCACGTGACGGAAGTACAGGTGCCGGCTGGCCTTCATGTCTTTGAGATAGATGGTGCCTGCTTCGGCATTGACGAAGCGCCGTGCTTCGAGCAAGACCCGTTCAAGCAGGGTGTCCAGATCTCGGATGTGATAGATCTCCGAAACGATCTGCAGAAGCTGATCCGGGTCCCGGCGTTCCAGAGGTGCAAGAGCCGGCATAGGGTTTCCGAGTACCTGCTGTACCTTCTCGAGGAATGCCATCTGTAGATCGCTTTCCGCTGTGCGTGCCCTTTCCTCATATTATAGGTATCCCAGTGCATCGACAGCGACAACATTTTTCCGGGACTCCCGGCGGAGCGGTCAAGGAGCAGTTGCGGCCGAGCGGGCACGGCGGGTGGGAATTCGAGAACCGGCAGCTCCCCCTTGGCAAGCACCCCTCAGGGAGGGCTTCGGGGCGGCTCGCCGCTCCCCCCTCGGACAGGAACCTCATCCTCCGCTTCGAGGAGCAAGCTCACCGCCAGCTCGTAGTCCGGCTTCTCTCCTTCCCACTGAGGCAGGTTGGTGTCAGGGCCCAGGTGCAGCTCTTCG
>JAFGFV010000333.1 GCA_016930895.1 Spirochaetales bacterium
GGGCCAGCGGCGAGACCGCCAGGATGATCGGGTAGCAGATCAGGGCCAGGATCATGCCCTGGAAGGTGGCCTCGGCGCAGCGGTCGTGGCGACGGGCCCCGTAGAGCTGGGCCACGACCGCGTTCGTGTACCCGACCGTGCCCAGAAACAGCGAGCTGACCATGAACTGGGTCAGCCCGCCGCTCATGGCCGCGGACAGGTGAGCCTCTCCCAGGCGGGACAGAAACAGGCGGTCCACGAACATCATGATCGAGTCCGACGCCTGGGACACCACCATGGGGAGTGCTATGGCGAGAAGACGGCGGAGCAGGGTCGAGCGTTCCGGGATCATCGATGTGGGGAACTATACCCGATTCCCGCGGCCCGGTGAACCGCCCTCTTGAGCGGCGGGCGAGCTGGGAGCACGACAATCACGCAAGCGATCCGGCACCTTTTCCCGTAGTCGGTATTGGGGGTAGGATCACGTGAACTGGAGGTGGACATGCCCGCAGTCGCATCCCTGGAGGACCTGAGGTCGGTGAGCGAGGAGCTGCAGACCCTCGAAACGGCGCACCCGGAGGCGTACGCCCGGTTGGTCGAGCTGTTCCGGCGGCACCGCGCGGTAGGCTTCAAGAACATCTGCAAGCTCATGATGAGAGAGGCCACCCCGGAAAAGCTCAAAGGCCTGGGGTAGCCCGGGGACTGGGGTAGCGCCGGGACGGGAGGCTACCGCCCCTTGTCCTTGGCTCGCTTGTCGCGGACCGTGTCCAGAAACTCAGGGGTCACGCGGCTCACCCCGGCCTTCTTGGCCTCCTCCACGATTCCCCGCAGGGCCACGTTCAGAAACACCCGCGGAATCGCCACCAGCTTGGCGGCCGCCGCCTCGTCCCACTCCATCTCCTCGGCGAAGCCGCCGCGAGTGATCGCCCACAGGACCGAGTCGACCGTCGCCGCCTTGCTCTTCGGGATGGGCTCGCGGTAGGGAGGGCGGTGCTTGGTGAACCAGAAGTTCGCGTTGTTGCGAAAGCCGTAGTCCACGGGCAGCGGCGGGAAACGCCGCTTGCCCTGGATCAGCACCTCGTGCCACTTCTCCTGCAGGAGCACCTTCTCGATGTTCAGGATCGAGCGCATGGCATGGGTCTCCTCGTCAACCTGGTACGAGTCCACGCTGCACTCGAAGACCTGGATGGCTTCCTGTACCACGTCGGGGTAGTCGATGCCGGGCCGCCGTTCCTCCGGCCTGCGCCGCGACGGGATCAGGGTAAAGATGGAGTTCTTCATCTTCTCGTCGGTGCTCTCGCCGGGGTACCCGAGCATGACGCAGTTCCTCATGTACCGGCGATCGTCGGGTATGAAGTTGAGCGTGCACAACCCGGTGCGGCGCAGGTTCCCGCCGGTGTTGCTGTTGTCGCGGCTGCAGAAGACCATCTGGTAGGTGTCCCCGGCCACCGTGTAGGGAAAGCACAGGGAGTAGGGCCCCAGGTTCATCTGCCCGTTGTCGGCGATCGTGCAAACCAGCACCACCGGCATGGGGAAGAAGGAGGAGGTCTGGTAGAAGTTGTCCAGGATGCGGACCTCCTTGAAACTGGTTCGGCTCATGTGGGCGTTCCTCTCCGCCCCCGAAGGGGGCTCTGGACTCTGCGGGAACTGATGTTGCAACGACAAAACAGCACGGCGGAGAATCTCCCTGCGATGGCCGAGGCGCTGTCCACCGCGCCAGACCGGCGGACCCGCGGCCGGCACCTACTGCGTGTCGGACTTTCGTCCCTTGCGCTCGTACATCGCCTTGTCCGCCTGGATCAAGAGCTCCTGTAGAGAGACGGGCTGCTCGGGATCGAAGTAGGCAAAGCCCACGCTGATGGAAAACGGGTACGGCCGCGTGACCTTGCGGTTGTGCGCCTCGAGGTTCCGGGCCAGGCGCTCGAGCAGGATACTGGAGCTGATCTCGGGCTTCTCGGTCATGAGCACGACGAACTCATCCCCGCCCATGCGGGCGATGATGTCCGATTCCCGGAAGCTCTCCCGCAGGATCTGGGCGGCGTCGACCAGGGCACGGTCGCCCTCGTGATGCCCGAACCCGTCGTTGATCCTCTTGAGGCCGTCCAGGTCCGCCGAAGCGAGCAGCATGGCCCGCCCGGTCCGTCGGGCGATCTTGATCTGCTGCTCCGCCAGGATGTAGAACCCCCGGCGGTTGTAGATCCCCGTAAGCTCGTCGGAGAGGGACAGGGTCCGCAGCTCCTCGAGCACCCGCTCGCGATCCAGGAGGTACTGCCGCGCCCGGGAGGCACTCACGGCCACGGCCACCAGGAGGACCACCGCCATGGCGAACAGCACCCCCGAGGAAACCCCCGTGAGCCTGCGCAGCTGCTGCTTCTGGGGACCCACGTCGTAGTACAGCTCGAACACCCCGAGCAGTCGGCCCTCGCGCACGATCGGCACGTAGGCTTCGATCACGTCGGTCGCCATGCGCTCGCGCTCGAAGGACAGGCCCTCCCGCTCCACCTCCTGAACCGCGCTCCTCCGGCTGGCCAGGATGTCCTGGAAGTAGGGCTCCCGATTCAGCTCACCGATCTCCCGCGTGTCGCTGGAGTACACCACCCGGCCCTCGGGAGAGTAGATCTTGAGCTTCAGGAAATTGGCCTCACGCTCCAGCCGGGCAAGCCTCCGCAGGACGGCGTCGCTCAGGCTCCCCGCCTGGAGCTCCCGGTCGTCCGGGACCAGTACCGCCGTCAAGTCGGTGGCCACCCCGACCGCCTCGCTGAGGGTGAACTCCCGCAGCAGGCGCTCCATCCCCGGGTACTGGTACAGCACGGTGAACAAAGGAAAAACCACGATCGTGGCCACGGAGAGCACGACGATCGCGATCAGAGAGCCGGGACGGGCCCGAGACCTGTGCGCTGCAGGGTCGGCATTCATGCGGCAGGAAAAGCATACACTCCCGACACCGGCGCGGGCAAGCACCTGCGCAAGACCGAGCGCCCGGCCGGCGGCTGCTCGGCGGCTGCTCGGCGGCTGCCCGGGGGCTGCCCCGGCGCGTTCCCTCCCGCCTCTTGACGAAACCGCGCGAGTTGGTTTATGGGCATATACAGAGATGCTTCGCGTTGATGGAGGCCCGCGATGAAACCGGAGGATCGTTCCAAGCTTCAATCCTACCTGAGCGAGCTTTCGGGGCTGAAGTCCCGCACCCCCGAGGAGAAGAAGTTCAAAGACTGGAAAGAAAACGTGGAAAAGAAGCTCGACGAGATCTTTGGCAAGGGCTCGGCGGAGACCGGCGGCTTCAGACGGATCCGCTTCTTCGACTTCGGCCGGCAGGGCAAGTCCAAGGACGTCCCGCTGACCGAAAGTGAACGGCGGGAGTATCTCGATCGCCTGGAGGAGGCGCGGCGCTTCCTGCAGCACCTCGTCTAGGGCGCCGCGCCTTGTCGGGCCCGCTACCGCCCTAGTTGACCTCCGCCTCGAGCGGTCCGGCCAGGGCCTTCACGAAGAACAGCTTGCCTGGCAGCTGCGGCATCACCGAGGAGGGGATCCACATGTCCGGCCCGTACTTCAGGGTGACCCACAGGGCCTGCCCCTGGTAGATCATGTTCCGGGATGGGAGGTAGCCGTCCACCCCGCCGATCGTGTAGTCCGCCTTCATGAACAGCCCGGGGCCGATGGTGTTCGCCCGGGCCGGCACCAGGGTGATCCGGCTCTTGAAGCTGGTGATCGAGTTCTGGATGATCGTCAGGGGGTGCAGCTTGGCCGCCATGCGGTGCGTGGGCTCCAGCCACTCCTCCATGCTCTTGTAGTCCTCGGCGAAATGGGGTTCCCAGAAAGCGATGTGGAACACCCAGCCGATCCCGTAGATCACCACGAACTTGGCCCCCTTGGCCCGCAGCTCCCCGATGCGGTCCCCGTAGGTCGGCAGCTCATCCCGGGTGGCGAAGTGCCGCTGCTTCTCCGGGTTGGTCAGCCTGCCCAGGGGCCCGTAGAGACTGGTCTCCATGGCGTTGCGGAAAGCCCCCGGATTGGAGGCCGGCAGGGTGTTGCCCTCCTCGTCGCACCACTCGTCCATGTTGAAGCCGTGCA
>JAFGFV010000334.1 GCA_016930895.1 Spirochaetales bacterium
AGGCTCCAGCCCTTGCCCGTCGTGGGCCGCAGCGCGTGGGAAAGCTCCCGCACCACGTCGACCATGTCGTCGATCAAGAGGCCTACCTCCCCCAGGCCGATCTCGCGATCCTGCTCCTGCAGGTCCCGATAGCGCTGTAGGGCCAGCTTGAGCCCGACCAGGGGCTGCCCGATGGCGTCGTGGATTTCCTTGCCGAGCCGATCCTGGAGGGTCTCGTAGACCTCCAGCAGCTCCCGCCCCAGGGTCGCGGTCTTCTCCTCCGCCAGCTTCCGGCCGGTGATGTCCCGGAAGGTCGCCAGGGTCAGACGCTCCCCGTCCCACTCCAGCTCCACCGCGCGGATCTCGGCCACGGCCATCCCCTCGCCCTGGCGTGGAATCTCCACCTCCGCCCTCCCCTCCAGGACAGGACAGCCCAGAGGATGGCCTGCCATGCTGCCCTGCTCGTAGCCGAAGAGCCGCTCCGCTGCTGGGTTGGCGTAACGGACGCTGCCCGCCCCGTCCAGGAGCAGCACCCCGTCGGGAAGAGCGAGCAGGAGCCGCTGCAGGCCGTTCCCGGCCTGGGGCAGGCCATGGCGGGACGCTCCCCTCACCGGCCCGCTCCTTCCCCCTCCCCGGCAGGTTCGCTCACGGGGCGTCGGGGCTCCCCTGGGCGAAGCCTGGGCAGCTCGAGCCCGGCCACGACCTGCTCCGTCCGGGAGAGATCGCCGATGACCCGACGCTCCGGGAGGGGGGCCCTCCGGATGGCCGTCGGCGTGGCCAGGATCTGGTGACCCCGCCAGGCTCCGGGGTGCTCCCGCAGGTCGGTCACCTGGATCGCGTACCGCCCGTCCTTCAGACAGGCGGCGCACACCGCCTGAAGGTTCCGGAGGGCGGCCCGGGAGCGTGGCGTGTCCCCGGCGATGAAGAGCTCGAAGAGCCAGGGGTCCCCTGTCGGATCCTCAGGAGGGGCCATCACTCCGCCTCCTCCGCCGCGGCGCCGCGGCTTCGCGAGACGGCATCCGCCTCCGCCAGCCGGGCCTCGTCCTCGGCCGCCGTGGCCGCCAGGTCCTCCTCGAGATCCTGCTCCGCCTTGCTCAGCTCGGCCTCCAGGGTGGCGATCTGGGCCCGGAGCCTCGCCCGCTCCAGCTCCAGCGCCCGGCGCCGGGCCTCGCCGAGCCGTTCCCGCCGCGCCGCCTCCGCGGCCTGCCGGGACTGGAAGGCGGCCCTGGCGGTGCCGGTCAGGATACCCGTGGGGCCGACGACCACCTCCACCAGGTCCACACCCCGGTCGCTGATCACGAACTCCCGTACCTGGTTGGAGTGGGCGATGCCCCGGGCCTTGCGGATCCCGATCAGCCGGGTCTGCTCCCCGTCACTCTCCCGGTTGCTCAGGGTGATCCAGGCGTCCATGAGGGAGGACACCCCGACCTCGCTCCGGGAAAACTCCCCTCCCAGCCCGCCCGCTTCCCCCTCGCGCAGCAGCGTGAACAGAGACGTGATGCCCCGGGATTTCAGGTAGTCCAGCAGGCGGGAGGTCATGGACTTGACCTCACAGATCGCGCCGGCCCCCACCAGGTTGGAGATTGGGTCGAACACGGCCACCCGGGGCTCGAACTCCCGCACCGCGTTCTCGATGCGCACCAGGTGCATCTCCAGGCCGAAAGCGCTGGCCCGGGAGGCCGCGAAGCTCAGGAGCCCCCGCTGGAGCCACTCGGTGAGCTCGAAGCCGATCGAGCGCATGTTCCGCAGCACCTCCTCCTCGGACTCCTCGAACAGGTAGTACAGGCACCGCTCCCCGCGCTCGCAGGCCGCGGCGGCGACGTGCACGGCCAGGCTGGACTTGCCCGTGCCGGCCTCCCCGGAGACCAGGATGCTCGAGCCCCGGTAGAAGCCGCCGTCGAGCATGGCGTCGAGCGCCGGGATGCCGGTGGTGATGCGCTCGGCGGAGGCGCCGTAGCTCTGCACCACCGAGGTCACGGGAAGCACCGACAACCCCCCGTCCGTGATCAGGAAGGGAAACTCGTCCAGGTGGTGTCCGGCGCCCCGGTACTTGGCCACTCGGAGGTAGCGGGTGGTCAGCCGGTCCCGTACCCGGATGGACAGGTGGATGATGCAGTCCGACAGGGAGCGTCCCAGCCCCTGGCGCATCAGCTCCGACTCGCTCTCCGCGCTGACCAGGGTGGTGATCCCCCGGCCCTTCAGCCGTTCAAACAGGCGGGCCAGGGCGATGCGCACCGCCGCGCTGTCGCTGAACCCCTGGAAGAGCGCGGGCACGGCGTCCAGCACCACCCGCCGGGCCCCGATCGAGTCGATGGCCTGTTCCAGCCGCACCAGCAGGCCCTCGAGGTCGTAGGAGCCGGCCTCCCGCTCCAGCCCCGGGGTCAGGGCGATGTGATCGATCACGAGCAGCCGCTCGCCGATCAGCCCGGGGAGGTCGAACCCCAAAGAGACAAAGTTCTCCACCAGCTCCTGCTCGCTCTCCTCGAAGCTTAGGAGCACGCCCGGCTCTCCGAACTGCCGGGCCCCCCGGGCCAGGAACTCCAGCCCCAGGATGGTCTTGCCGCTTCCCGAGGTGCCGACCAGGAGCGTGATCCGCCCCCGGGGCAGGCCGCCGCGAGTGATGGTGTCGAAGCCTTCCACCCCCAGGGGGGCCTTGCTGATTCCTGCCAGCTCCGTCTGCTCCACTCTCGTCCTCCTTGGTCCGGCCGGCGGCTCCCGGCGCAGCTCGGGCGCGCACCCGCAGGGGCTCCCGCCGGCGGACACAACCCGGAAACGCCCCCTGTTACTTTACCCGCAGGCAGGGGCCAACAGAATAACCTGAATCGGTTAGCTCCGCCCCTTCTCCCGGGACATCACCGGCACCCCGCTTTCCAGCATCTTGCGGATCGAGCACAGCGCCGCTACCCTCTCAAGGGTGTCGCGCTGCTCTTCGCGCAGGTTCCCCTCGAAGCCTACCTCCTCCAGGATGGCCTCCTCGTAGTCTTCGATCTCCTCGCAGTGCTCGCAGTCCTCCTGGAAGTCCCGGGTGTACTCCACCACCACCTCCACGCGTTCCAGCGGAACGTCGTGGCTCCGGGCGTAGGTATGGACCACCACGGCCGTGCAGGTCCCCAGGCCGGCCAGCAGCAGGCCGTACGGAGTGAGGTCGTGAATTCGCCCTACCGCCCGTATCTCGCCGGCGCGCTCCCCTTCCGTGTCCGCCGCCAGGATTTCCACCTCCAGGCGACGGTTCTGCCGCACGATGATCTTTTCGCTCATGAGTTCCTCCTTGCCGGCAGTATCAACCCCGCCGAGCTCCCGGGGACATATGCCGTTCCGGTCAAAGGACGGGAAAAAAGGGCTCAGGCCGTAATCCCAGGCGGCAGCTGTAGAAACGGTTCGGAGAGGTCACGGCACAGACTAATCGCAACTGGGGGAGCCGGATAACCTGTTCCGGCTATGGGTTCCCAGGCGGCCGTCGGCTACGCTGGGTGCAACTGCGGCGAGCCGGCTGCCTGAGCGGAGGCAGCGAAGCCGTGGAGGTAGCCATGGAAGTGATGCCGAGACGGACATTCGAGGCGTCGGTCGAAGGGAAGCTACAGCTCTGGGACCGGACCCTCTATGAGCTGGAGCTCGAGCTGGGCTCGAGCTCCCCGGAACGGCGCAGCCGGATTCTGAGCGAGATGGAGAAGCTCGGCTCCAAGCGCCGGGCGGCAATGCTCAAGCTGCGGGAGATGAGGCTCCGGGACCGGCGGCTGCCGGACGATCGAAGACCGCTCGATGACCGGCTGCCAGAGACCCTCTCGCTGGCGGAAGGTAGCCCGAGCCGGGCGCGGTCCTGAGATCGCGGCCACTGTGTAGATCGGCAGGAGAGAGAAGATGGCCCCATTCGCCGAAGCGGTGCTGGGAAAGGAACAGACCGCGCTCATCGTGCTCAACCGTTGCCTGGAGTTCCAGGAGCGCGGCTCCCTGGTTCAGACATGCCTGCAATGGCCGCCGCCGATGCCCGGGGTCGTGATCCTGGATCTCTCGAGGCTCGAGCGCATCAACGTGGTGACCATCAGTGCCATCCTGCGTCTGCGGGAGATGCTGTCCAAGAGTGGGGGCGCGTGCGCCCTCCGGGGCTGCAGTCCCCGGGTGTCCGAAGCCCTGCGCTACCTTGGCCTGCACCGCCTGGTATCGATCGAGCAATAGCGCCCGACTGGCCCGGCCCCAGGACTTGCGTTCCCCCGGCTGAGACACGTAGAATGGAAGGAACGCCGATGGCAATGCAGCAGACCATACGAATCCTCCTGGCGGACGACCACGCGGTGGTTCGCGACGGCCTCAAGTCCATCATCGAGCGAGCGGGCGACCACATCCAGGTAGTGGGCGAGGCGGACACCGGGCGGGAGGTTCTGCGCCTGGCCCGCACCGCCCCGATTGACTTGTTCGTCCTGGACCTCGAAATGCCCGAGTACGACGGAATCGAGACCGCCAACCGCCTGCAGTCCGACCACGGGCCGGTCAAGGTGGTTTTCCTGAGCATGTACGACGAAAAGATCCTGGTCGAGCGCGCGGTCCGCGCCGGGGCCAGGGGCTACCTCCTCAAGGACTCGGCGGGAGAGGAGATCGTCCGGGCCATCGAAGAGGTCTATCGAGGCAACTACTACTTTAGCCCTAAGATCGCCGGGTATCTCGCCCAGGACCTGTTCCGGGCCAGAGAGGAGTCACCCTCCGAGACCCTTCACACCCAACTGACCGACCGCCAGGTGGAGATCCTCAAGCGAATCTGCAACGGCATGACCGAGAAGGAGATCGCCTACCACCTCAACATCTCGCCGAACACCGTGCACGTCCACGTCAACAACATCATGAAGAAGGTCTCGATCCACAACAAGGCCGGGCTGATCAAGTACGCGATCAAGATGGGGATCGTCCGGCTGTAGAGGCCCGGGGAGCGGGGCTCCCGGGGAGCAGGGCTCCCGGGGAGGCGGCCCACCCCCACCCCGGCCCGCGAGGCCAACCCTGACCGAACCGTCCTAAGCCGACTCTCGCGGACAGATAGGCCGTACAGCCTATTCGTGAGCCGCCGTCCCGAGTGTACGCTTTGAGCAGATGAACGTACAGCGTGACTTCCTGACCCTGCTGGACAGCGCAAACCCCAGGATGCGGGAGGCCGTCGAGCAGCTCCGCCGCGCCGCGGGCACCGAGATCCCCGTGC
>JAFGFV010000335.1 GCA_016930895.1 Spirochaetales bacterium
ACCCCTTCGGCCACGAAATCCTGGAAGGTGTCCACGTCGTAGCGGGCCCCGCTGCCGTGGCGCACCGCCTCCAGGGAACCCATGCCCTTGTAGCTCTTGAGCTTCCTGCCCTGCCGGTCGTACACCACCTCGCCGGGAGCCTCGTCCGTGCCGGCCAGCATCGAGCCCAGCATGATCACGTCGGCGAACAGCAACCCCTTGCCCAGGGCGCTCAGCGTGCCGTAGCCCCCGTCGGAGATCACGGGGATGCGCGGCTGGATGCCGTGTTCGTCGCAGTACTCCCGCGCGGCCAGTGCGCAAGAGTAGGTGGCAGTGATCTGAGAGCGCGTGCCTAAGCTGACCTGGGAGGTCGAACAGATCGACCCCACCCCCTTGCCGACCCGGATGGCGTCCGCTCCCCAGCGGATCCCGTTGACCGCGCCGCCCGCGGTGGCCACGTTTCCGTAGATCACGTCCACCTGCGGATACTCCCCTTTCAGGTGCTCGATGACCTCGCGCTCGTGCGTGGAGTTTCCGTGAGAGCTGTCCACGCACAGGAAGTCCGCCCCCGCGGCGATCAGCTCGGCCGCGCGCTCCCGGGTTTCCTCCAGGCGGGTCGCTACCGCCGCTCCCACCACCAGGCTCTGGTTTCTGTCCTTGATGCTGTCCGGAAAGGCTTCCCCCTTCTCGATGTCCGTGCGCGTGACCATGGAATCGATGGCCCCGTCGGCGGTCACGATCAGCAGGACCCCGGCATGGCTCTCCAGGAGCAGCTCGTTGGCCTTCTGGAGCCTCTGCGGGTCCTCGTGGGGCAACTCGTCGACCCGCACGGTCTGGTGACGCAGCCGGTCGAGGGGAACCATCCGCTCCGAGATCCGCATGGAAGCGTGTTTCTGCCCGGAGTAGTCGTTCTTGGTCAGGAGCCCCACCAGCTTGTGCCCGTCGACGATCGGCAGGGTCGAGATCCCCGTCTCGTTGCGGATCGCGATCGCCCTGGAGATGGGGTCCCGCGGAGAGAGTGTGATCGGGTCCTTGATGAACCCGTTCTCGAAGCGCTTGACGCGTCGGACCTGGTCCGCCTGTTCTTCGATCGACATGTTGGAGTGGATGATCGCCGGGAACCCCTGCAGGGCCACGGCCACCGCCAGCTCCCATTCGCTCACGTCCTCCATCGGCGAGGCGACCAGGGGAGTCTTGATCGGAATGTTGCGGGTGATCCGCGAAGAGAGATCCACCTGCTCCGGTCCAAAGTCGATGGTGCGCGGCTGGAGCACGTGCAGATCGTCGAAGGTCAGGCTTTCCCCGCTGAAGCGCCTGAAAAACTCACCCGCGGGCAGCGCGAAGGGGTCAATGCGTTCCATGTTACCATCCGAAGGCGGTGTCGTCCCCGGACCGGCAGGCCGTCGGCCCCGCGTCCGGGTTGGGCTACTTTACCCCGGCGGGCCCGCGGGTTGCAAGGCCGTCGATCGACGCGGCGCGTGAGTCACCCGGCGCTTGACAGTCGGCGCGGTTCCGGTACACTGGAGCCGCTTAGGAATCCGAGAGCCGGAGCATGCATATCAAGGTGTGGGGCTGCCGCGGGTCGATCCCGAGCCCTGGTTGCGGCACCAAGGGTTACGGAGGAAACACCACCTGCCTCGAGGTCCGCCTCGAGGACGGGACCCTCGTCATCATAGACGCCGGGACGGGGATCCGCGAGCTGGGCAACGCCATCCTCAAGCGCAACGGACCCCAGGCCCTCTACCTGCTGATCACCCATGCCCACTGGGATCACCTACAGGGCTTCCCCTTCTTTGTCCCCGCCTACACCGAAGGGTACTCGATCCTCGTGCGCAGCGGCCCCCGGGTGCGCGCATCCCTGGAGCACTTCCTGGCCCACCAGATGGATCCACCCTTCTTCCCGGTGACCTTCGGCAACCTGAAGGCCCGCTTCGACTTCCAGTCGGAGGACGAGAGCGAGATCGCCATCGACGGCACGCTGATCCGCCCCGTCCTCCTGAACCACCCCGACGGGGGCTACGGGTACCAGTTCCTGTCCGGCGGGAGGAAGTTCGTGTTCTTGACCGACACGGAGCTGGCCGCCGAACACCCGGGGGGACTGTCCAGGGCCGAATACCTGGAGATCTGCCGTGGGGCGGACCTGCTGATCCACGACGCCCAATACACGGAGCAGGAATATCGGCGCACCCGGGGCTGGGGGCACTCGACCTACCGGGACGCCGCGGAGTTCGCGCTGGAAGCCGGGGCCAGACGCCTGGGGCTCTTTCATCACGACCCGCTCCACACCGACCGGGAGATCGACGGCTTCGTCCGCGAGTGCCGGCGGCTGGTCAGGCGCAGCCACGGCTCCCTGGAGTGCTTCGCGGTCAGGGAGGGGATGGAGCTGGTGCCCTGAACCCTTCTGAGCATTCTGCGCAGGGAATCGAACCATGATAGACCAGATCTTCAGTGACTTCATGGGCTACTTCACCCCCGAGCGGGTGCAGAATCTCGTCGCCGCGGGGGCGGTGATCGTGGTCGGGCTGGTGGCCATGAGACTGCTCACCGGCTTTGCCCGCCGCCTCTCCCGGCGGAACGTGACCCCCCAGTACGCCATGCTGATCCGCAAAGGCATCAAGTACGTGATCGGCGCCATCGTGCTGTTCATCGTGCTGCACCTCCTGGGCGTCAAGATCGGGGCGCTCCTCGGGGCAGCCGGGATCGTCGGGATCGCCATCGGATTTGCCTCCCAGACCAGCATGTCCAACCTGATCAGCGGCCTGTTCTTAATCTCGGAGAAGCCCTTCGAGATCGGTGACGTGATCAGGGTCGGGGGCACGAGCGGGGTGATTCAGTCGATCGACCTGCTTTCGGTCAAGATCAAGACCTTCGACAACCAGTACATCCGCATCCCGAACGAGAAACTGCTGAACAGCGAGCTCACCAACGTCACCCGCTTCCCCATCCGCCGGCTGGACGTCCAGCTCTCTGTGGCCTACAAGACCGACGTCGGCCGCCTCAGGGAGGTGCTGCTGGACATCGCCGCCAAGAACCCGCACTGCCTCGACGAGCCCGAGCCCCTGGTCGTGTTCACCGAGTTCGGAGACTCGGCCCTCAAGTTTCTCTTCGGGGTCTGGTTCCACAAGACCGACTACCTCACTCTCAAGAACTCGGTCATGCAGGAGATCAAGGAACGCTTCGAGCAGGAAGGGATCGAGATTCCCTTTCCCCACCTTAGCCTGTATGCGGGCAGCGCCACGGAGCCACTACCGGTGACCCTCACAGAGGGCGGCCGAGGCTCCCAGCGCGGCGGCGGAGCGGTCTCCAAGTCGGGGCGCCGGTAGGGTACGGGGGCCGGACCCTCCGGGGGACCCGGCTCAGGAGCTCCCTTCGAGGGTCCGCTCGATGTGGGCAGAAACCGCTTCGACGATCCTGTCGACCACCCGGTCGGGCACGCCGTCCGGGAACCCCGACTGGGGCCTGAGGTCCGGGGTTTCGTTCACGTAGTCCACCACGACGATTCTACCCTCCCGGGTCTTGACCACCTCGCTGGAGAACAGGTTCAAGCGGCAGATGCCGGCGATGGACGGGAGCACCGCCTCCAGCGGCTGCAGGCTGTAGAGCTCCCGCTCCTCCTCCGACACCTCCGCATAGACGTGCGACCTGTCGTCCCACCAGCAGCAAAACCCGTGGCCGCAGGCGTAAAAGACCCGGAACCAGAAGCGCCGCCCGTCCGCCTCCAAAGGCCGCACCCGCTCCTGGACCAGGTATTTGTCCTCCGGGTACAGATGCCGGACCTCCTGGATATCCTCCCAGCTCGCCGCCTGATCGCTCACCCCGATCCCGCCGCCGGTGGTGTTCGCAGGCTTGACCACGAACGGGATACCCAGCACGGAGAGCTGCGCAGCCGCCTCAGGGAGATCCACCCTCTGGGACAGCGGATCCAGAATCACGGTGTGGGGCACCTCGAGCCCCGCCTGCAGGAACTCCAGGTGCATGGTCGCCTTGTCCGCTGCCCAGACCATGGCCCGCGGTCGATCCAGAAAAGGCACCCCGGCCGCCTCGAGAACAGTCGTCAGGGCGTCGAACTCCGCCGAGGTGTTCGAGGCCCGGTCCAGGACGAAGGAGAACAGCAGGGTTCCGCGGCGGACCGCCTCCAGGGTCTCCTGCAGGTTCCCAGGCCACACCAGGTAGGTGCCGTGCCCCCGGACGTGCAGCAGGTGCTCCACCTTCTCCAGGAAGCCCCGGTCCGGCTCCCAGTCGCTGGCCAGACCCACAAGCTCCCGTCGGAGAACGCCGCCGCTCAAAGCCACTTCCTGCTCCTGAAGAACAGCAGCATGCCCACGAAGACAGCGCCCATCGCCCCGAGCACCACCGGGTATCCCCAGCGCCACTGAAGCTCCGGCATATTGCGGAAGTTCATGCCGTAGACGCCCGCGATGAAGGTCAAAGGGATGAAGATGGTGGCAATGATGGTCAGCACCTTCATGATCGAGTTCATGCGGTTGCTGACACTGGTCATGTAAATGTCCATGAGGCTGGAGACGATCTCCTGGAAGGACTCCAGGATTTCGATGATCTGGATCGTGTGGTCATGGACGTCCCGCAGAAACGGGATCGTCTCCCGCCGGACAAGCGGCGGCCCCTCGCGCTCCAGCCTCGAGAGCATCTCCCGCAGCGGCCAGAGGGTCCGCCGCAGAAAGATGAGCTCCCGCTTGACCTCCTGGATGGAGTGCATGAGCGGGGGCTCCGGGTTCTGCACCGCCGCCTCTTCCAGGGGCGCGATCCGTTCTTCCAGATCCTCCAGGATCAGAAAATACTCGTCGACGATCGCGTCGATCAGGCAGTAGGCCAGGTAGTCGCTTCCGCGCCGGCGAACCTGCCCTTTTCCCTGGCGCAATCTCTCGCGTATAGGCTCGAACACGTCTCCTTCCTGCTCCTGGAACGAGATCACGAGCCCGTCGCGGAGAAACAAGCTGACCTGCTCGGAGCGGACCTCCTTGTCCTCCCCACCCTGGCAGAGCATCTTGAGGATCACGAACAGGGAGCCATCGTAGCTCTCGACCTTGGTCCGCTGCCCGGTGTTGGCGATATCCTCCTGGACCAGCGGATGAATCGCGTAGAGCTCCCCGATCTTCTGGATCACGGAGATGTCGTGGACGCCGTCCACGTTGATCCAGATCGTCCCTCCGGCGCGCCCCAGCTCCGCGCACTCCTGCGGCGCGGCGAGCTGCCGCTCGCGGCACTGCTCTTCGCTGTATTCGAAGGCGGTGATCCGGACCCTTTCGGCCCGGGACTCGCCGATGTGAACGGGGGTACCCGGGGGCAGGCCCGCCTTCTGGGAACGCCTGGGCAGAAATCTCAGCAGGGAAGACCGGGCAGACACAGAGTTCTCAGGCATGGCGCTACCATGATACCCGATCCTGCCTGGCGAATGAAGCGCCCGTCGGACGGTGGCAGCACGGCAGCACACAGTGACGGTGCATCGGCCGCCTCCCGCGGAATACCGGCTACTTGCGACGCTTGGCCTTGTCCCGCCGCCGCTTGCCTGCGCCGTGGAAGACCCAGCCGACGATGATCCCCACCGCGAACACGATCAGCAGAATCACCGCCCGTGACAGGGTGACCGTCCAGGCGATGAACCTGACCTCGATCGGCGCTACGTTCTGAAACATGAAGATGATCACCAGCACGCCGATGATGATCCCCAGAATGAATCGTCCCATGAACCCTCCTATTCCAATCTCCGGACAGCTCCCGGCCTGGCGACGCCCCCGCCCCGGGTCGCTCCCCTATCCGCGGCCCCGCAGGGCCTTGCGCACGAAGGTGGCCACCCGGGAGGTCCGCCCACCTCCCCGGCTGCGCTCTTC
>JAFGFV010000336.1 GCA_016930895.1 Spirochaetales bacterium
CCCGGCCCTCCGCACCCCCCGCCCAACGCTCGCCGGGCAGCGGTCACTCCGATTCCCGCACGTAGCTTTCCCGGTGACCGTCTTCTCTGATCAGGACCAGCGAGCCGCCTTCCAGGCTGCCGTCGGTGTAGATCCAGGAAGGCCCGGCGTCGGACGCGAGGGCAAGCTGCCCGTCCCCCACGTACCACAGCCCGGCGTCGTACAGGCTGCCCTCACGGTGCACTTCGAAGAGCTGAACCCCGCACTGGATCTCCAGGCGAAGGCACTCCCACTCGGACCCCGACTCGGCCCGCCAGGTACCGACCAGGTCCCCCGCCCGCCGGCCTCCGGGGCCGGCCAGCTCCGGGGGGAGGGTCCAGGAAATCTCGGCGATGCAGGTATCCTGGTAGGTCGTGCCGGGGTAGACCTCGCGGATCTCGAGGCACAGGAGGTATTCGGCCCGACAGTCCTCCCCTTCGGGCACCTCGAAATCCCTGCGGTACTCCTCGATCAGCCGGTCCGTGTCCTCCGGCACCGCGGCCCAGTCGAGGGGGAGCACCACGGACTGAGGCGCTGCGGAGTCGGCCAGGGACAACGCGTGCAGGCCGGAGGCCGGCCTCGCCTGATAGATCCTTCCCAGCTCGGTCACCATGATTCCGGCGGTCGCCGCCTCCCAGAGGCTGGCCTCCAGGCGCCTCACGCGCCCGTTCTTGCGGAACAGGCTGTTCGTCCTGGCGAAACCGTTGGTGACGGTGAGCTCGACGGTCCCTGGGTCCACGGTGAACCACACCTGCTCCCCCACCCCGTCGCCGTCCACCCCCTCCACCCAGGCGCTGTCCTTGCTGCCGTCGAACAGCTTCCGGGGGGCGTACTTACCCCAATCCTCGTTCTCCACGAGCTGGGAGGAGGCCCCTGCGCCCACGGACCCCACCACGTCCGAGATCACGAACTGCCGCCACGGGGCCTGCGGCCAGACCGGCACGCTGAGCCCCAGGAGCACTGCCGACAGCAGAGCACGCAGCCACGGAACCCCGGAGCTGAGCCGTTTCATTTCCTGCCTGGATGCCCCGCCCGGGTGGGCAGGAAGCGCGCAGCGCCGGCCCTGCCCATGAACTCCGCCCCGTCCACCAGGAGCTCGCCCCCGCTGATTACCTTTTTGACCCGCCCCAAGACCTCGCGGCCTTCGAACAGGCTGTAGCGCGCGTTGGTGTGCTGGTTGGAGGCGCTGATGGTCCAGCTCTCCGCCGGATCGAACACCACCAGGTCCGCGTCGGCTCCGGGGTCCACCCGCCCCTTGCGCGGATGCAGCCCGAGGATGCGGGCGGCATTCTCGGCCAGGAGGCGCACCACCTCGTTGGGAGTGATGACGCCGGAGTTTACGCCGTGGTGCCAGACCACCGGCAGCATGGTCTCCACTTCGGGGGAGCCGTAGGCGGCCTTGAAGAAGTCCTCGTCGACCTTCTTGTCCTTGGGGGCATGATCGCTGCCAAAGGTGTCGAACAGCCCCTCGCGGACCGCCTGCCAGAGAGCGCGCCGGTCGCCCTCCGTCTTGATCGAGGGGCCGACCTTGCCCAGGGGCCCGCGCCCTTTGAGCTCGTCCCAGGTCAGCCCCAGGTACTGCGGGCAGGTCTCGGCGAGCACCGGGTAGCCCTGACTCTTCATGAAGCGGACCACCCGCACCCCTTCTTCCGAGGAAACGTGCGGGATATAGACCGGGCAGCCCATCAGGCGGCCCACGTGGACGGCCCGGAAGATCCCTTCGGCCTCGGCGATGTCCGGGCTGGTCTCCAGAAAGCGCGCCGCAAAGTCCGCCTTTTCGGCCAGGAGCTTGTCCATGATGTAGTCGATGGCCAGACCGGTTTCCGCATGCACCGCCACCAGCCCGCCCAGGCGGCCCACGATGTCCATGACCTTGGACATGGCGTAGTCGTCGGTCATCCAGCCGAGCTTGGCGTAGGCCATGAAGACCTTGAAGGAGGTCACCCCCATCTCGAAGGCCCGGGGGATCTCATCCGCCTGCTTGAGGGTCTCGAACAGGCCGCCGTGAAGGGCGAAATCGGTGAAGGCCGTGCTCTGCCCTTCCTCCTTGTACTCGTTGAGCTTCTCGACCAGGCTGTCGCCGGGCCGGGCGTAGGCGTAGTGCACGACCGTGGTGACCCCCCCGAAGGCCGCCGTTCGGGAAAGGTCGGCGATGCTGTCCATGTACACCGGGTGGGTGTGTGGATCGATGAGCCCGGGCAGCACGTAGCAGCCCGCCGCGTCGATGGTGCGCTTGCCCTTCAGGCGTCCCGGCGTCTCGACAGCGGCAATCTTGCCCTGCTCCACCGCCACATCCGCGCGTACGGTCTTCTCCGGGTACAGCACCCGGCCGCCGGTGACCACAAGATCATGACCCATGCTTGCTCTCCTTAGAGGCGGTAATACGATTCCCTGCCCCTGGGATTCCCATCATAGGCGTCGCCATACGAGCTGTCAACGCGCGGCCCGGCGGCATAGACATTCCCCATTGCCGCGTAGTCCGGAGGCGAGGGGCGGGCCGGGCAGCCTGGGCGGGGGATGAAGGGAAGAGCAGGGAGGTGA
>JAFGFV010000050.1 GCA_016930895.1 Spirochaetales bacterium
CCAGCTGTTCAGGGAGGAGATCAGGAAGACCCGGGAGCTCACGGACAGGCCCTTCGGCCTGAACCTGATCACTATTGCCCCGAACTTCCGCGAGCACCTCAGGCACGCCATCAGGAGCCGCTTCCCCTACATCATTCTGGCCGGGGGCCTGCCGCCGCGCAGTGCCATCACCGAAGCCAAGGAACAGAAGCTCAAGGTCGTCTGCTTTGCCCCGACCGTGGACGTGGCGCGCAAGCTGATCTCCCTGGGGGCCGACGCGTTGATCATCGAAGGCCACGAGGCCGGCGGGCACATCGGCCCGGTTTCCACCGCGGTGCTGGCCGAGCAGATCCTCCCCCACACCCGGGAGGTGCCGGTCTTCGTGGCCGGGGGCATCGCGAGCGGCATGCTCATGGTCCATTACCTGATGATGGGAGGCTCCGGCATCCAGATCGGCACGCGCATCGCCGTGGCCGAGGAGTCGCCGGCGCACCCGGATTTCAAGAAGGCCCTGATCCGGGCCAAGAGCAAGGACGCCGTGCCCACGGCCCAGTTCGACCCGCGGCTCAGGGTGATCCCGGTGCGGGCCCTGGTCAACGAGGGCACCCGGGACTTCGCCACTCTCCAGCTGGGACTGGTGGCCCAGCTGGAGCGGGGCCAGGTCACCCCGGAGGAGGCGGCCATGAAGCTCGAGGAGTACTGGATCGGCGGCCTGCGTAAGGCTGCCGTGGATGGGGACGTGGAGCGGGGCTCGGTGATGGCGGGCCAGAGCGTGGGGCTGGTCCGCAAGGTCCAGCCGGTCCGGGCGATCATCGCAGAGTTCGTAGAGACCGCCCTGGAGGAAATCCGCAAGCACCGCCGCACCTTCGCCTGCTGATCGGGCGAGCGGTCCTTCGTCTGGAAAAACGCCGATGGCCTATCTCTTCGTGTCACTGGCCGCCCTGTTCTGGGGTGGGTCGTTCATTGCGACCCGCTACGCCCTGACCGACGGGGGCCTGGAGGTCTTCACGCTCCTGGCTGCACGCTTCCTGATTTCCGGTCTGATCCTTCTGGCCCTGGTGGCCTGGCGCGGCCGGGAGCGCCTGGGCTGGCGGCGGCTGGGGGTGCTAGTTGCCGCTGCGGTAGTGTACCCGGGGCTGTACTTCTTTCTCGAGACGGAGGGTATTGCGCGCACCTCCGCGGTGCTGAGCTCGATCATCATCTCGATCATCCCGGTGCTCACCGGTCTGGCCGGCCGCCTGTTCCTGCGGGAGCGGCTGTCCCTGCGGGGATGGCTGGGGGCCTTCCTCTCGATCGGAGGCATCGCGGCCGTCGTGCTCCTGGGCCGCTCGAGCTCCGATGCGGTGGTCGGCACCGCCGGGCAGTTGTCCTGGCTGGGAGTGCTGGTGCTGAGCGGGGCCGTGATCATGGGCACGATCTACATCACCTCCACCCGCTACCTCATGGCTTCCGTTCGCCCCTTGACCCTGACGGCGGTCCAGAACGTGATGGCTTTTCTGATCTTCTCGCCCCTGGCCGGGCTGGAGCTGTCCCGGGCCATTCCGGCCGTGACTCCCGGCACGTGGGCGGCGGTGGCCTTCCTGGGCATCGGGGCTTCGGTGGGGGCGACCCTGTCCTTCAACAAGGCCTTGAGCCTGATGGAGGCCGGGAAGGCCTCGATGTTCCTGAACGTGATCCCGGTGGTCAGCCTGCTGTTCGGCTGGCTCCTGCTGGGCGAGCGCCTGGCGCCGCTGCAGCTGGCGGCCGGGGCAGTGGTGGTCGCCGGGGTCACCCTGGGCTCGTGGCGCTCAGGCGGGCCCCGGGAACCCGCCCGTTGACCGGCGCTGCTCAGCGCACGGCCCCCCTCAGCCCCCCCCCCTCAGCGCGCGGCGTCGATCAGCTCAACATCGTAGGCTCGGAGCTTCGGGTCCGCGCTCATGAGAGGCATTCCCTCGAGCACGGACTGGGCGACCAGCAGGCGGTCGAAGGGGTCCCGGTGATGGGGCGGCAAGGCAGCGACCTGCAGGGCGTGGGGAATGGTCACGGCCAGGCCGTGAATCCGGTCCCGGGCCAGACGCTTGGGCACGAACTCCTGCGGGGGCTCTGGAAGCGCGAGCTTCCCGATGGCGTACTTGATGGCGATCTCCCACGCGCTGGCTGACGAGAAGAATACCTCGTTCGTGCCCTCCCGCAGCAGCTCTTCAGCCTTCGCGGAAAGTCGTTCGGGCGAACCGATCCACCATAGCCAGCACTGGGTGTCGAGCAGGATCTTCATGATTCGAACTCGCGGAGAGTTCTCTCCGGCAGCTCGGCGTCGAAATCCTCCGGAATCTCGAACAAACCCCGGTCCTGACCGGGCTTCCGATCGCCGGTCGGTTGGTCGCAAGGAACGAGCTTGGCGACAGGCTTTCCCGCCCTGGCGATGATCACCTGCTCGCCGGACATCACGCGTCTCAACAGACGCGAAAGGTGGGTCTTGGCTTCGTGGATGTTCACCGTAAGCATAGGGACAAAATAAACTTAGTCCGAGACTTAGTCAAGGTCGCGGCCCGTCTGGCGTGCCATCTGCGGGCCCGGGCCCGGCGTCCAGCGCGGGCCTGCTGTCCGGTCGGCCCCTGCGCAAGGCGAGGGTTGCCCGAGACGAGAGTTTGACATCCCCGCGGAGCCGCAGCATCTTAGACAGAGGGGAGTCGCCCGGGGGAGCAGGAAGATATGTGCCAGGCCACGGTGTATTTGGACGGGGATGTCATCATGGAAGAGGTGATCCAGGTGAACCCGACCGCGGGCGGTATCGAGCTTCGCACCTTCTTTGGGGAGCCACGTACGGTTCCGGCCCGCATTCGTCAGATCGACTTGATCCAGCACCGGATCTTCCTCGAGAGCGGAGAGGAGGCCGCAAAGTGACCGAGCAGGACAAACTGAGGGTCATGCTCGGGTACTGGGTCCAGCACAACCGGGAGCACGCCGCGGAGTTCCTGCGCTGGGTGGAGCGGGCCGGCGCGGCCGCGCCGGAGCTGCGGGCCGCCGCCGCGGGGATGGAGGAGTCCAGCCGGCAGCTGGCCCGGGCCTTGGAGCGGCTGGGCGGCCCGCTGACGGCCGATGCGGTCCCGGGGCGCGGGCGGTCGGACGGAAACGCCGGGCGCGGGCAGCCGCTCGACCCCGGGCGCGCGGACACGCAGGCGGACACCCACTGACGGAGGAGACCATGGCACTGCAAATCCTGATCAGGGTCGGGGAGCTTACCCTCGAGGGGGAGCTGGGTGACTCACGGGCAGCCCGGGAACTGGCGGCGTCGCTTCCCCACACCGTCAGAATGTCCCGGTGGGGCGAGGAGTTTTACGGAGCCCTTCCCATGGATATCGTGGAGGACGCCTCCGCCCGGCAGACGATGGAGGTGGGAGAGATCGCTTATTGGCCGGCGGGCAAGGCCCTGTGCTTCTTTTTCGGGCCCACCCCTGCCAGCACCGACGAACGCCCCCGGGCCGCCTCGCCGGTGATTCCCCTGGGCAGGATCACCGCCGGGGTGGAGTCGCTGAAGGCCCTCGGCTCGAGCATCGAGGCCAGAATCGAGTTGATCGAGGCCGGCGGGCCCTCCTGAGGCGCGATCAGGTCCCCCCAAGGTGCTCCCCTGCCCGGCGGATCGGACTACGTCCTGCGCTCACGTGCCACGGCCGTGGCCCGGCAGCAGGACCTGGTCCACTACGGCCCGGGGAATGCGTGACATGTGCGGGTCCCGGTGCACCAGCGCTGCGCCGGCAGCCCGGGCGGTCGCCGCGATGAGGGCGTCGATCAGAGGGATGCGGTCGGAGACCGACTCCTTGATCTGCCAAGCGAGCTCGGCGATGGCGCGGTCCACAGGCAGACAGACGGTGAGCTGGTTCAGGTACGCTTCGGCGGCCTCGCGGGCCTCCACTTGGTCTGTGAGCTCCTCGCGGAGCTTGGTTTTCAGCTCCGCGACGGAAATGGCACAGACCGCCGGCTTCGGGGAGCCGGAGGACCAGAGCCGTTCCACCATGTCAGCGCCGGGCTCGTCGAAGTAGTGGGCCAGCAGGGCCGAGGTGTCCAGGACATGAGTGACGGTCATTGCCCGGTTCGGTCCCGGTCCTGCTCCTGCCGCTGCTGGACGAGGCGATCCACCGGGCTGCCGGGCTGCCGACGGGCCCTCTCTCCCCGGCCGCGCAGGGACGAGGCCAGTGAGGCCGGGTCCGGGAGCACCGTGACCTCGAGGACGTGGGGGCGGCTGGTCGCCCGCCAGTCCAGCCGCGTCCCCGGACGCATGGCCTCCTGGCGTGCGAGCTCGGCGGGGATGGTTACCTGGTTCTTTCCTGTGACGGTCGTGATCATGGAAATAGAATAGTCAAGGAAAACTGGCTGGTCAAGGATCGAGGCGGCACTTCACCGCGGGGGGCCTTCGGGGAATATTACTGGGAGCACCTCTGTGCGCCGGTCCCGGTGGACCAGTAGCGCGGCGGCCGCCGGGCCGCCGGCTGCGGTTAGGGGTCGGACGAGACCCGGCTGGGGCCGTCCAGCTGGCCCAGCGCCGCGTACATGGCCACGATGTTCTCTACCGGCGTGTCCGCCTGGATGTTGTTGCAGGGAGCCATGATGTAGCCGCCCTGGTCTCCGAGAATGTCGACCAGCGAGCGGACGTGGGCGCTCACCTCCTCCGGAGTGCCCCGCGGAAGCACGCCCTGGGTGTCCACGGCACCGTGGAACACGATCTGCTTCCCGAACTCGCGCTTGAGCCGTTGCGGGTCCATGCCGGCCGCCGTAGTCTGCACCGGATCGATGAGGTCGACGCCGAGCTCGATCAGGTGCGGGATCAGCTGCACGATCGAGCCGCAGGAGTGGACCATTACCTTGAGGCCGTATCCGTGCGCAAGGTCCACGATGCGGCGGTATTCTTCCTTGTAGAAGTCCGCCCACATGGGTTCCCCGATCAGCGGGCCGTTCTGCGTACCGAAGTCATTGCCGAAGAAGAACACGTCGATCTTGCCTTTGAGGGCTGAAAACAGGCGGTCGTTGAGCTCGAGGTAGAACTCCGTGAGGCAGCGGATGATCGTCTTGATCAGCTCCGGCTTGAGGGCCATGTTCGTCAGGAAGCGCTCGAAGCCATGGAGACGGTACGCGTTACCGAAGATGGCGGTCCAGAAACCGCTCACGATGACCCGCCGACGGTTGCGGTCGCACTCCTCCTCCAAGGCGGACACGTCGAACCATTCGGGCCTGGGCCAGCGGTGGGCGAGCACGTCGGCCGGCTCCTCGGCGTCTTCCAGTGCCCCGGCGATCGCTTCGTCGGCCCCGAACTTCCACTCGCCCTGCTCGCGGAGGTACCGGATTCCGAAGGGACAGGTGCGTTCGCGGTCAGTGCAGGGCAGCGGTGGACCGCGATAGATGCTGCGGGCGCTCTCGTTCTGGCTGATGTCCCGCACGGACAGGTAGTACAGATCCGCACCCAGGGCATCGAGCAACTCGGATTCGGAGGCCACGCCGAGGTGCTTGCGCAGGCGCTGGTCGACGAGGCGGGTGGCCAGGTAGTCGATGGGCGGGCGGTCGGGAGAAGCGTGTTGGCAGGCGATCTGAAAACGTGCTCGTGAATCCATGATCATCGATACGAAATCCAGTTCGGTGAAATCAAGATTGACATCTATGATATACCATGTATAATAAGAATATCAAGTACAGCGTGCTTGCTGTGCATCCACTCAAAGCGCATCATGAGTCCCTCGTGGTGCGAAGAAAATGGAGGTGAGTATGAAGAAGGTATTCCTCGTGCTGCTGATTGCGCTGGTCGCTGGTGTCGGCGCGTTCGGTACCGGATCTCAGGAGGCCGCGGCCCCGCCAGCACCGGTATCGGAGCGGGATAAGACCCCGATCGAGATCTACAACCCCGGCTTCACTTTCCCGACCGAGAAGATCGAGCTCTCCTACTGGCACTCTCTCGGCTCGCGTCCCGGCTTTCACGAGCTGGCTCAGAAGTTTGCCGCGGAGTACAGCCAGCTGCATCCCAATGTCAGCATCTCCGTACGGGACATCCCGAACGCTCAGCAGCGTGCCATCTGGAGCGCCGCCTTCGAGTCCAACACGGCCCCGGACGTCGCCTGGATCGAGGCCCAGGTCGGCCTCATGGCCAAGGGGCTTCGGGTAGCCCCGCCCTGGGCGGTCAGGATGATGGAGGAGGCCTTCACTCCCTACGCCCTGACCCTGAGCAAGGTCGGCGGCGACTACTACGGCTGGAGCGGGGCCGAGGTCGATGCGGGACAGATGCTGTACTACCGTAAAGACATGTTCCGGGAAAACGGCTTGGATCCCGAGGATCCTCCGATCTACCTGCCCGAATGGCTCGAAGCGGCCAAGAAGTGCACCAAGTTCGACTCGAGCGGGCGCATGACCGTGGCGGGCGTGTCGGTTCGCTACGCCGGAGGGCACCAGGGCATCGGTGACAAGTTCAGCAAGTACGGGGCAGCGTTCGTGGATACCCGCAAGCGCTTCTACTACAACGAAGACTACAGCGACGTGATCTTCGACGACCCCGGCTGGATCGAGGCGGCGCAGTTCTTCCACGACCTGGTGTTCGATTACAAGGTCACCAACACGACCCTGCCCGTTCCGATGCAGGCGGTGGGCCAGGGCTTGGCGGCCATGACCAACCGGGAGACCTTCTACGCCGGCTGGCTCAATGAGAACGCCCCCGACGTGGAGTACGGGATCGGCCCGCTTCCCAGCGGCAAGGCCCCGCTGGGCAAGTACATGACCGGGGCCATGCCGTGGCTGGCCCTGCAGAGCGTCACGGTGGACTCCAAGAATCCCGAGGTGGCCTGGGACTTCAACATGTTCTTCCTGACCCCGGACCGCGAGCTGGCCATGGTCAAGAACAACGGAGGCATGAGCCGCCTGAAGGCGCATCAGGAGGACCCCTTCTTCAAGAGTCTTCCATACTACGACGTGTACGTGACCATGACCGAAGACCGGCCGATCGTCCGGAACGTGTATCTCGATCCCAAGACCCTCCAGGCCGAGCTGGAGGCCAAGCTCGGTGAGGCCGCGCTGACCCTGCTGACTGACGAAAAGGCGGATGCAGCCAGGCTGATGAAGGATCTGGCCGCCTACGGCCGGCAGCGGCTGAAGGAGATCCAGTAGTCGGAAGCGGAGCCACATCGCGGGGGTGGGACCTCGGTCTCACCCCTGACCTGACACGTTGCCGCTCGCTGGGCGGCGCCTCGACAACTCCCTGAACGGAGGGCTGAGCATGACGGTCCGCCGCCCGAACAGGCTGCTTCATGACCTGACTCACCCGATCCTGCGGTGGGGCTACATTTTCGTCATACCGGGCCTGGTCTCCTACGGCCTCTTCACCCTGTTCCCGGTGATCCGCGGTTTCGTGCAATCCCTCTACATGATCCGGGGAGCCAACAACCCCTGGGTGTTCAAGGGCTTCGGGAACTACCTGGAGATCTTCGCCGATCCGATTTTCTGGGATTCTTTCTCCACGACCTTCTTCTATGTGCTCATGACCGTCCCGGCGGGGACCTTCATCTCCCTGCTCCTGGCAGTGGTCCTGAACTCGATCGGGCGATTCCGGGGCTTCTTCCGCTCGCTGTTCTTCATCCCCAGCGTGGCGGGAGTGGTGGCCATGGGCATCGTCTTCACCTGGATGTACGAACCCTACAGCGGCGTGATCAATCTGATCTTCTCCTACCTGGGCCTGCCCCCTCTGAATTGGCTGCGGGACATCAACTTGGCGCTTCCGAGCATTGCCGCCATGACGATCTGGCGGACCATGGGCTACAACGTCGTGATCTTCCTGGCCGGACTCCTGGCGATCCCGCCGGACTACTACGAGGCGGCGGAAATCGACGGGGCGGGAGGGGCCCGCAAGCTCTTCCGCATCACCATCCCCCTGGTCGCCCCGTCGATGTGGTTCGTGATCATCAACAACACCATCCGGGACCTGCAGGTGTTCAGCGAGGTTTTCGTGACCACGGGCGGCGGGCCGGGCCACGCCACCACCACGGTGGGCTTCCGCGTCTACCAGTACGCCTTCCTGTACCTGAGCTTCGGGAAGGCCAGCGCCAACGCCCTGATCCTTCTCCTGATCATCCTGATCGTCACAGTGCTTCAGCTGCGCTTCTTCGAGGAGCGCACGCGCGTGAGCTTCTAGGAAAGGAGGGCAGAACGGTGAACTACCGGAGCCGCCGGCGCGTTTCCCGCCTCGCGATCTATCTCCTTCTCCTGCTGGTCGCTGCCGTGATCCTCCTGCCGTTCTTCTGGATGGTGTCCACGGCCTTCAAGCCTTCCCCTGAGATCCTTCGCCGCCCGCCGGGCTTCCTGCCCGAGAAGCCGACCTTGGAGCACTTCCGAAACGTGTTCAAGCGCATTGCGTATTTCAGGAATCTCTACAACAGCCTGTTCATCAGCTCGGTGACCACCGTGATCACGATCTTTACCTCCACGATGGTCGGCTACGCCATGGCCAAGTTCCGCTGTGTCGGCCTCAACCTCATCTTTATCCTGATCCTGACGGGACTGATGATTCCTCCGTTCACGATCGCGATACCCCTGTACATCGTGGCCGCCCAGATCGGGGGTGTGAACACCTTGTGGGCGGTGATCATCCCGTTCGCGGTCAGCAATTTCGGGATCTTCTTGATGCGCCAGTACTGCATGGGCGTGCCGGACGACCTGATCGCGGCGGCGCGCATAGACGGCGCCGGTGAGTTCGCAATCCTCATGCGCATCGTGTTTCCGGTCGTGGCCACGGGCTGCGCCGCCCTCGGCATCCTGAAGTTCCTGATGACCTGGAACGATTTCTTCTGGCCGTTGATCATGCTGAGCGACGACAGGAAAAAGACCCTCCAGGTGGTGATCGCGACCATGATCGACTTCGAGTACTACGTGGACTTTGGCCTGGTCATGGCCGCAACCACTCTCGTGGTTCTGCCCGTGATCGTGCTCTTCCTGTTCTTCCAGAAGCACATCATCGAAGGCGTTGCCATCTCGGGCATGAAAGGATAGGCGCGATCATGAAGAGCCGCAGCACTGTGAAAGAGATTCTGAAGACAGGGCAGCCGGCCTTCGGTTCCTGGGTCATGATCGGGAATCTCGCCGTTGCGGAGATCCTCGCGGGAGTGGGTTTTGACTGGATCGCCGTGGACATGGAGCACACGGCTATCGACTACCGGAGCCTGCAGGAGCTGCTCTGCGGCATCGAGCGCCGGGGGTCGGAAGGCTTCGTGCGCGTGGAGGACAACAACCCCGTCGTCATCAAGCGGGTGCTGGACTGCGGGGCTCGCGGCATCATTGTTCCGCAGGTCAAGACCCGGGAGGAGGCGGAGCGAGCGGTGGCCGCTGCCCTGTATCCTCCCCAGGGGGTCAGGGGCGTAGCGCTTGGCCGCGCGAGCGAGTACGGAGCGGCCTTCGATGAATACTTCGAGAGCTCCAACGAGCGGATCGTGATCATGGCCCAGATCGAGCATGTCGAGGCGGTCGAGAACATCGCCGCCATCGCCGCGGTCGAGGGGCTGGACGGGGTCTTCCTCGGACCCTACGACCTGTCCTGCTCCATGGGCCTTCCGGCGCAGTTCGACCATCCGCGCATGGCTGCGGCCCGTGCCACGGTCAAGGCGGCCGTGCAGAAGGCCGGGAAGGTCCTGGGCATCCATGAGACCCGTCCCGACGCCCGGGCCATCGGGGGCCTGCTCGAGGAGGGCTTTCGGTTCATCGCCTGCGGCATCGATACACTCTTCCTGCGGGTCGGCGCTGGTACGCTTCTCGAAGAGGTTCAGCGGTTCGGAGGGCACTGAGGAATGCTGGAGGACGTGCTGGACTTGGCCGAAGCCCAGGGCCCGGGACGCGTTCCCGGCAGCAGGAAGCGGCCCTCGAAGGAAACCCTCAACCACCCAGGGATCATCCGGTTGGCCTCCGGGCTGGATCCATTTGCGGAGACTCCGGCAGCCTACCTGGCAGCCTACCGCAGTCTCGGGATCGACCTGATCAACCGAGTTCCGGAATCCAACGCCCCGACGCCCCTGGAGCCGGGACAGGTGCGGGACTTCGGGGGGGACGAAGCGGGGCGAGCTGCTCCGCGGACAGGGTCAAGAGGCGGGACCGCCGCCGCGCAGGACTACCAGGAGGCGTATCTGGGAGTCTACAATACCTGTTTCCGCCAGCGTTTCCCATTCGGCACGGTCGAGGAGTTCTGGGCTGCCCCACCGCTGGACCCGGAATACGCTGAGCTGATCACGCCGGTGCCGCACCGGCTCGAGCTGGGGACCATCGGCCGCAAGATGCGGCTCCTCGGGCGGGTGGGCCTGTACTACTACATGCTCTATACCACCCTGTTCATGTGGGCCGTGGAGGTGCTGGGTTGGGAGGTGTTTCTGCTGGCAGCGGCCATGGATCCCGAAGGGTTTGATGCCAAGTTCTTCCAGGTCGTGCTTCCCAAGACCAAACGGCTCCTGGAGGAGCTGGCGCAGGTCGATTCCCCTTTCGTGTTCTGTCACGACGATCTGGCCGATGCCCGCGGCCCGGTGTTTGCTCCAGGGTGGTACGAGCGGTACATCTTTCCCCGGTACGAGGAGCTGTGGCGCCCGCTGCGGGAGCGAGGCAAGAAGGTGATCTTCGTGGCCGACGGGAACATGGGGCCTCTGCTGGAGGACCTCAAGGCCGCCGGGGCCGACGGAGTCATGCTCGAAAACCCCGCGACCGATTTCGAGGCGATCCTGGAGCGCTTTCACGACCGCATCGTGATCGGCGGGGCGGAGACGGGTGTCCTGGCCCACGGCCAGCCCGAGGAGGTTTACCGGCACGTGCTCGAGCTCCACGAACGCACGAGAGGGCTGCCGGGTTTCGTGCTGTCAGCGCCGGGAGGGCTGCATGGGCAGATTCCTCTGGCGAATCTCGAGGCCTACTTCGACGCCAGGGTGGTCACGGGACACACCCCGGAAGGATGGAGAGAAGCGCAGCGGGGACGACTCAGGAGAGCTGACCCATGACCTCAATCTCCGTTCAGGAGCGCATCGAGCGTACCAAGGCCTTCTACGCCATGAGCAATGCCGAAGGGCCGCTCGTGGGCTTCTTCACCGATACCTACTACCCGCTCAGGCGCTATCGGACCGAGTCGCACCTTCCCAGCGGTCGGTACGGGCCCGAGGCTCTCGCGGTTGAGCGCTTTCTCGGTCAGTACGAGCGACTGTACCGGGATTACGATGCGCTCGGAGGCGAGCTGTTCTGGAGCGCCGCGGCGTTCTGGGGGGTACCCTGGCTGGAGGCCATGGCCGGCTGCGCTATCGTGGCCGACCAGGCCACGGGTTCGTCGCGCTCGCAACCGCCCGAGAGGCCGCCGGCGGCGGAGGACATCCCCGAGTTCGATGCCCGGGACCCCTGGTGTGCCAAGGCACGCGAGTTCCTGGTCGCTCTGGGGCGACTGAGTGCCGGGCGTTTTCCCCTGGCCACGACGCTCATGCGCGGGATCACGGATCTGATGGCGGCGTTGTACGGAAGCCCGCAGTTCATCTTCCGTCTCATGGACTCACCCCAGGAAAGCATCCGCGTGGCCGAGAAGCTGGCCCGACTTACGATCGGTTTCGCGGACAGCCAGCTCGAGCTGATACCGGATTTCCACGGCGGCGTCGGCTCCTTCTACTACAACCTCTGGATGCCCGGGAAGGGGGTCTGGCTGCAGGAGGATGCCGCCGCGCTGATCTCGCCGGAGCTCTTCGAGAGCGTCGTGCTGCCCAGCCTGGCGAACATCGTGGAGCACTTCGATTCGAGCATCATTCATCTGCACCCAAGCGATTTTATCCCGGTGGACTTTCTGATCGGGACGGAGCTGACCGCGATCGAGTTGCACATCGATTTTGGAGGTCCTCGGGCCGAGGAGCTGTACCCCTACTACCGGAAGATCCAGAGTCGAAAACCCCTGATCATCTGGGGTGATCTGACCCGGGAGGACCTGGACTTCGTGACCCGCCGGCTGGACCCACAGGCCCTGGCCGTGATTCCGGTGGTGGGCAGCAAGAGCGAAGCCGAGGAGATCTGGCGAGGCGTGAAGGGTGATCGGTAGGGGAGGGGGCCGAGGAGGCAGGTATGGCTGACTACCGAACCGAGTATCAGAAGGTGTACGAGTCGATCCGCAGCGCGATCATGGAGGGCGAATACGCCCCGGGAGAACGTCTTCCGCAGCGCAAGCTGGCCCAGAAGTACGAAGCCACCACCATAACGGTGCGGGAAGCGCTGCGTTTCCTGGAACGCGACGGGCTGATCGTGATCGAGCCCAAGTGGGGCGCCATGGTCCAGGAGATCACCCCAGAGAAGGTCAGAGGGCGCTATCTGGTCAGGGAAGCCCTGGAGGGGATGGCGGCCCGCCTGGCGGCGGTGAACATCAACGAGAACGAGAAAGCGGAGCTCATGGCCCTGGCCGAGCGCTGCGATCGCGAGCTCACAGGGCACAACCTCAGCAGGCGGGAGAAGGCCGCTCTTCACTACTCCCTGCACAAGCGAATCGTCGAGATTACCCGCTGTGAAGAGCTGATCCGCTCGATCAATCGGAACAACCTGCAGACCTTGATCCTCTCCAACGCCTATCACATCGACTGGACCGGCGACGACCCACAGCAGCACCGGAACCTGGTGCGTGCCCTGACCTCTGGGGACCCGGATCGGGCGGAAGCAATCATGCGGTCCCATGTGCGCGACGGTTACGCCATGGAGATCAAGGCCCTCGGTACGGGCGGAGGGCAGGCAGAGCTTCTCTAATTGGGAGAATTCCAGTAATATATATTCTCTGTAAGGGCGCACCGGCCGACGGCGAGGACCGAAGCGCACCGGAAGGAGAAGCCCGTGACGGCAACGCGGTCGGTACGAAAGAGCTGGGCCAACCGTCCCACCGTGGAAGGGGCGGGAGTGCGTCTGCGCCGGGTTTTCGGTTTCGACGAGGTGCCGGCTCTGGATCCGTTCCTCCTGCTCGATGACTTCCGGGGCGATGACCCCAAGGACTACCTGGCGGGTTTTCCCTGGCATCCCCACCGAGGCATCGAAACCATCACCTACATGCTCGACGGCGAGGTCGAGCACGGGGACAGCCTCGGCAACAGCGGGGTGATCCATCCGGGGGAGGTGCAGTGGATGACCGCCGGTAGCGGGATCATCCACCAGGAGATGCCCAGGGGGAACGCCGCGGGCCGGATGGGGGGGTTTCAGCTCTGGGCCAACCTGCCGGCTTCTCACAAGATGATGAACCCCCGCTACCGCGACGTCACTTCTGCGACGATCCCGGTCGTGCAGACCCGGGAAGGGGCCTCGGTCAGGGTCATCGCCGGGAAGGTCGAGGAGACCGCAGGCCCGGTGGCAGACGTGGTGATCCAGCCGGAGTACCTGGATGTGAGCGTTCCGGGCGGCGCTGC
>JAFGFV010000337.1 GCA_016930895.1 Spirochaetales bacterium
GCCTGCCTCCGCCCTTCAAGCGCGCGCTCTCCCGGCACCTGAGCGAGCCCTTCTTCCTGCCCGGCCACGCGACCGCGGCGATGGGCCTGGCCGTGCGCCAGATGCTCACTTGCGGGCTGCGGGGTTCCCTGGCGCGAATGTACCTGGAGGCCAAAGTCACGGAGCTGATCGCCCTGCGGCTCGCCCAGGTCGGCGAGGAGCCGGCGGGGGAACGGCGCCTGGTGCTGACCCGCCGGGACCGGGAGCTTCTGCACGAGGCACGGGCGATCCTGAGCGAGCGCTACGCGGAGCCGCCGACCATCTCGGAGCTGGCCCGCGAGGTGGCCCTGAACCGGACCAAGCTCAAGGCCGGCTTCAGGGAGCTCTTCGGAACGACCGTGTTCGGCTTCGTGCGCGCTCAACGCATGCGGGAGGCCTTCGAGGTGCTCCTGGACGGCACCTGCAATGTGACCGAAGCCGCCAATCGCGTGGGCTACAACTCGCCGGGGGCCTTCGCTGCCGTGTTCAAGGCCGCGTACGGCTTCTCGCCCCATCGGACGCGAGAGCTCGAGTTCTGACGCCCAGGCGCTGTGCGACCGGCACGCCGGCGGGCTGCCTACCGCCACTCGTAGGCGCCCATGGACCAGCCTGCCGCCCCGTCGTTGCTCATGCCCGTCGGCGAGCCCGAGGTGCGCGCCGCTCCCGTGATGTCCTCCGAGAAGTCGGCCGACAGGTCCAGTCCGCCCCCGCGCACCTCGACCGGGCAGTCGTCGGTCAGGCGCCAGTCGTTGTCGAGCATGGTGGTGATGTCGTCGTCCGGGCCGTCCACGTCCAGGAAGTAGTCCACTGGGCCGATCAGGTCGATCGACACGTTCCCTCCGCTGGTGATGTCGCTCAGGGCATTCACGTCGGCGATATCCGTCAGGTTGCTCACCGCCCCGTCCCGGTCGCGGTACAGGACGGGGCAGTCGAAGATGTCGTTGTTCAGACAGGCCACGGGATCGCACGTGTCGTCGTTCTCTTTGATCCCGCTCCTGCTGCCGACCGCCGTTGTGAACAGGATGTTGTTCTTGATCGCGGCCTGCGCGCCCGAAAGCAGCCGGATGCAGTCCGAGCCTGCCCCGTCGATCCCGCCGCAGATCGTGTTGTTGACCACCTCGGGATTGGCTCCGGCGCCGTAGGCGTAGATGCCGGCGGACATTCGGGGGGCCGTGCCCGCGAAGATGAGATTGTTCCGGATCTTCGAGGTCCCGAAGCAGCCAATCCCGTGCAGGTGCTGGGCTCCCACGCCCCCCGAGATGATGTTGCCCTCTACGACCGAAGAGCTGCGCAGCTCCAGGCCGATGTTCTGATCGGCGGCGTTGTCGCCCCCGTAGACGTAGTTGCCCCGAATGGTGGGGGAACCGCCGCCAACGAAGATGCCGTAGTGAGCCGTCGAGGAGGCGCTGTCTCCGCCGTGGATGCTGTTGAAGCGAATGTCCTGGCTGCCGACGCACCGGATTCCCGACGTGTACGCAACCACTCCGCCACCGTGGAGCACCAGCCCCTCGATGGCCGTCGAGCCGTCCGTGGAGGAGCCGCAGTACAGCGCATACGTGGGCGAGTCGAAGCTCGTTCCGCCGGTCGTTGCCGTGCAGGTCAGCACGCTCGCGTGATCCGCATCCTGTCTCTGGGCGGGACTCCGGTACCGCCGGGTGTTCCAGTCGTCGGAGCGCTAGCCGCCCTTGAGGGAGATGCCGGCGTTGACCGCCACGCCGCCGACGTCGTAGGCCCCGGCGGCGATGTGGATCTCGTCGCCGCCCCACGCGCTGAATCCGTAGCCGTCGGTAGTATCCAGGGCCTGGAGGCTGACCGCGGCCCCCGCCGCGATCTCGTACGAAGCGGCCTGCGGCAGAGTCTCCCCGCCGGCAGTGATCGCGCACGAGCCGTTCAAGGCTTCGACGCTCAGGGTGTAGCTGGGCTCCCCGTCGCTGCCACCCGGTCCCACCGCCGGACACCCGGCCAGGACGAGCAGCGCGGCGAGGCACAATCCAAGCCAGGGTCTACTCTGGATGAGCTTTCTCACGATTCTCTCCTCCTCATCGCCTTCCATCCCGGACGGTGCGGGGGCGGCGACAGGCCGGCCGTTCCTGCACCGTTGCCCACGCTCTAGTCAACTTGGTCAATCCGGTAGATCATGTATCCTCCCGCCTCCGTATCGTGCGCATACAGGTACTTCGTCGTAGTACTGATGCCCCAATCGTCGAAGTAGAATGACTCGCTGGCTAGCGTGGATTGATAGCCTATTCCCATGTCGTAGTGGAGATAGAAGTGGAGGGTGAAGTATTCCCCCTCGGTGCGTTGCAGCGCCACCACGACCCCGCCGTCCAACGGAACGATGCTGTTGGTGTCCAGAAAGAGACCTGTCGTCTGCTCGTGCACGGTGAAATCCGTGTAGGCGTTGGATGCGGAGGGATCGGCGTAGTTGCGCCCGCAGAAGTCCCAGATGAACCTCCCCGGGCCGGAGTCGTTCCCGTCGTTGGTGATCCACAGCTGCACGGGCGTGACCCTGACCCGCCGGATCGCGTCGTACAAGATGCCGTCGCTCGTCGCCCGGACGTTGCCCGCGGGGTCCCGGAACTCGGCATAGACCGTTTGGATCGTGTTCTCTGCAGTGGCGATCGTCCATGCCCTGGTCGAGGACCAGGAGTACCAGGACGACCACGCAGCCGTCGTCGCGTTCCGGAACCTCATGAGCGATGCTCCGGTCACGTTGTTGTTCAGCACGACGGAAGCAGTGCACGTGTCAGCGGCGCCGTCGTTGATACTGAAAGAGCTCACAGTCGGAGGCGTTGTGTCGAGCACGATGGTGTCGGTGACCGCTGAGACGTTGCCGGCAACATCTCGGAACTCGGCATACACGGTCTTGGTCCCGTCGCCAGCGGGCAGAGCCCACACAATCGCGGTCGAGTAGTCGTACCAGGACGACCAGGTGGAACTGCCACCGTTCCTGAAGCGCATAGTCGCGGCGCCGGTGACGCTGCTGTTCAGCGTCACGTTGACCGTCGTTGTGTAGGCGTCGCCCCCATTCACGGTGAAGGATGAGACAGCCGGGGCGACGGTATCGAGCACGATCGAATCGCTCCTAGCCAACAAGTTGCCGAGGGCGTTGCGGTACTCTGCCTCGACCGTCTTGGTCCCGTCTCCGGAGGGCAGGAGCCAGGCCTTGGTGCCGCCGTAGGTCTCCCACGCCGACCAGCTCTGTCCGGCGTTCCGGAAGCGCATCTCGACGGCGCCCGTGACGCTGCTGGTCAGCACGACTGAGGTGGAAGTGGCGTAGGCCTCCCCGCTGTTGATGCTGAAGCTCCCCGCGAACGTCTCCGGGGTCGTGGCTTGGGCCGTGTTCGACCAGGCCGAGTCCCCGATGCTGTTCACCGCTTTGACCCTGAAATAGTAGGTGGTGTCGTCGTTGAGCCCGCCGATCGAGCTCGTGGTCACCCCGGCGCCGACTGACCAGGTGTTGAAGGTGGCGAAAGCCGAGGACAGGCTGTACTGCAGCACGAAGCTCTGCTCGTTGTCCGAGTTGTCGCTCCAGCTCAGCTCGACCTCTCCGTCGGATACGGCAACAGCCTGTAGGTCCGTCGGAGCGGCGGGGGCCGTGGGCGCCGGGTCGTCCGTCTGCGCGCTGGCCTCCACCCACGCCGAGGAGCCAGCAGCGTTGTATGCCCTGACCCGGAAAAAATACAGCGAGGAGGGATTCAGCCCGGTCACCACGCAGGAGGTCGCGTCCGCGAGGCAGTTGTCGCTGCCCGGCGCCGCGAAATCCCCCGAGGCGGCCCACTCGACTGCGAAGCCCTCTTCGTTGTCGGCCTGATCGGTCCAGGTGAGGTCCACCACAGTGTCGGATTGAACCGTGGCGGTCAGATTGTCGGGTGCGACAGGTGCCGCCTCCGAGTCGTCGGGTCCCGACGCCGGCAGGGTGCACCCTCCCACCAGGGCCAGTCCAAGCCCCAGCACAAACGCCAGGATCCGTGCGATCGCCGTCCGCTTCTTCATATTCCCAGCCATCCCTACCTCCTCCCCTGCCCGTCCGGAAGCCGCTGGCAACTGCTGTGATGAAGGGACTGCTCCGTAACGTGCTATGTGTTGCTGCAATCGATTATAGACGGGAACACGCACGCTCACGCGCGCGAAAGGAAGCAGTTCTTACGGGAAAGGACGTTTGAGCGATCCCACGCGCACTCAACGCCAATCGCATGCCGAGGGATGAGGAAAGGAAGTGCTTGCAGTCCGCCGACCCGGCGGGAAAAGGTCCGCTTTCGCAAGAAGTACGTCCTTCCGCGGCAGCATTCCCGTCTCCCCAGGTCCATAATCTGATCGAGAACGGGTCGGGCGTCTCCCCCAGGATGGTGGCCTCACTGGCGGGGGAGATCAGCGTACATCACGCAGCCAAGGAGGTAACCGCGATGCGAATCCCTGGTTGGACGCAGCACGGAGTCCTTGCGGCGGGTCTGACGGCGGCGTTGCTTGCAGTCCTGCTGGGGTTGTCCGGATGCGAGAGCCCCACAGGATCCGACCACCAAGGCGGTGCGGACCCTGTCCTGTCCTGGCATATCGAGACGGTGGACAGCGACTACTACGTAGGGCTGTACCCGTCGATAGTCCTCGACGGCGACGGCCATCCGCACATCAGCTACTACGACCCGGACAGAGAGGACCTCAAGTATGCGCACTTCGACGGCACGGCCTGGATGATCCAGCGGGTGGGTACCGAGGGCAGTGTGGGCTCGTGGACCTGCATCGCCCTCGACAGCGCGGATCGCCCCCACATCAGCTACTTCGACAGAACGAACCTCTGCCTGAAATACGCGCGGTACGGAGAGTAGGAGGAAACGAAGATGAAGCCTTTTTGCACGCAGTGCAAACTGAGTTCTCCGGCACTGCTCGCAGCCGTGATGCTCTGCCTGGCGGGATGTCCGAACCCTGCAGGCCCGGACGGAGGAGATGCCGACGGCAGCTTTCCCGGTGGCCTCCCTATCGAGCGGGTGAGCATCTCTGCGGGAGGCGAGCAGGCCAACGCGGACAGCCTGGACGTTTCGATCAGCGCGGACGGCCGCTGCGTGGCTTTTGCCTCGGACGCCGACAACTTGGTGGCCGGGGATACCAACGGGGTACGGGAGGTGTACCTGTACGACCGCGGGACCGGGATGATCGAACGGATTGCCGTGGACGCCGATGGAAACGGGGGAAACGAGCACAGCTATTTCCCGTCGGTGAGTTCGGACGGATGCTACGTAGCCTTCTACTCGGAGGCGAGCAATCTGCTGAGCGGTGACGTCAATGCACGCGGAGACGTCTTCGTGCGCGACCGGCAGGCCGGCACGATCGAGCTGATCAGCGTGGACTCCAGCGGGAATCAGGCGAACGACACGAGTTCACTCCCGGCGATCAGCGCCGACGCTCACTACGTCTTCTTCCAATCGCGGGCGAGCAACCTGGTCGGTGGCGACTCGAACGCTGCGCGCGACATTTTTGTCCGCGATCGGCACGCCGGCACCACCGAGCGGGTCAGCGTGGGCTCCGGAGGATCCGAGACCAACAGCGACAGCTGGTACTTCTCCATCACTCCGGACGGCCGCTGCGTGGCCTTCGCCTCGGACGCCGACAACTTGGTGGCCGGGGATACCAACGGTGTGCAGGACACGTTCGTGCGTGACCTGCAGGCCGGCACCACCGAGCGGGTCAGCGTGGATTCGAGCGGCGACGAGGCGGACGATGCAAGCTACGGTGTCTGCGGGATCAGTGCGGACGGCCGCTACGTAGCCTTCTGTTCCGCCGCGACCAACCTGGTCGACGACGACACCAACGGTCAAATGGATGTATTCGTCCACGACCGCCAGACCGGCGTGACCGAGCGAGTGAGCGTGAGCTCGGCGGGCGAACAGAGCACTCCGTGGCACAGCTCTGGCCCATCCATCTCCGCAGACGGCCGGTACGTGGCCTTTCACTCAAACTGCACTAACCTGGTGAGCGGGGATACGAACATGGCCGACGATGTCTTCGTGCACGACCGCCAGACTGGGACCACCAGCCGGGTCAGCGTCGATGCAAGCGGAATCGAGACAAACCAGTTCGGCAACAGCGGTAGCGCACGTCTCAGCAGCGACGGCCGCTACGCGGCCTTCTCATCAAACGCGAACAATCTGGTCGGTGGGGACACCAACGGAGTCCGCGACGTGTTTGTGGCACCGGTGCCGTAAGGAGGCGACCATGGAACGATACAGAGAAGGAAGACGACTCTGGATGGTCACCTTGCTGGTTCTGTTTGCCACGGCGTGGGTCCTGTGGCACTCGGGCTGCAGCAACCCCGCCGGCAGCAGCAACGGCGTGAAGGATCCAACTCCGATGGTGCTGATTCGAGCGGCGGGGGACTCCTTCGAGATGGGCGACGGTACCTATGGGCCCAATCCCACGGTCTCCCAGAGCATTTCCTACGACTTCTACGTCTCCCGGACTGAGATCACCAACGAGATCTTCGCGGAGTTCATAGCGGACGGAGGCTACACGACCGAGCGCTACTGGACCACCAACGGATGGGCCAGGAGAGGGTCGGAAGGGTGGACCGAGCCCGCAACCTGGGCGGACGCGGAGTACAACCAGGCCGAGCAACCGGTCGTGGGCGTCAGCTGGTACGAAGCCGTGGCATTCTGCAACTGGCTGTCCGAGAAGCAGTCTCTCGTGGCGGCCTATGACGCTTCGGGGCGGGCCGATCTCACCGCTTCAGGATACCGCCTGCCGACCGAGGTCGAGTGGGAGTACGCCGCGGCCAAGGGAGCAAGCGGACTGCCCGAGCGCCTCTATGCCATCGGCGATGTCTGGGACGGGAGCAAGATCGTGTGCAGCGTAGACCCCGAGAGCTCCGCTGCGCCGGCCGTGGTGGGTTCCCGGAGCCCAGGCGGTGACACCCCTCAAGGGCTCGTGGACATGAACGGCAACGTGTGGGAATGGCTGAGTGACAACTACCAGAACGTGAGTTCCATCAGCGCGGGAACGGACACGTACCACTTTCTAAATGATGACGCCACGACAACCTTTCTGGAGCGAGGCGGCGGCTGGTACAACATCCACACGTTCTACTTCTGCTGCTCGTACCGAACGATTCCCGGCCCTCAGCCTCAGTACCGGAGTACGTCTGTTGGATTTCGCATCGTGAGAAGAGCGGATTGAAGTTGGAACCCAAGCCCTGCGGATCATGAGGAAGGCGGCCTCGGGTCGTCGTACCGGAGCCCCCGGCCGATGCGACCCGCCTGTTCGAGCCCGAAGACCCCGGCTCGACCCTGACCGAAAGCGCCCTCGGCACATCCCCCGGTGCCAGGAGCTGGCGGCCACATGCCAACGGTCCGATGTGTCCGATTCCGGCCCTCGCCCTTCTTTGAGTCTGCTCGACCTCCTCGCCGATGCGATCTCGCCGCTGCGCCGTTCGCGACGTACGAGTCTGCCCCTCGCGATCGACATCCTGTGACGATACCCCACCTTCGCAGGGCGTATCCCTTGGCTCTCCCGGCCGCCGAGGCCGCGTGCCCGTGTGTTGACGAATGCTCCGTGCTGGCCGACAATGCGCGAGGAGATCTGGGGCCGCGCATGCAGGAGCTATTGGACTGCCACACACATCTGACGACCAGCCACTTGGGCTTGCCCACGGCCCTGCCGCCGAAGGAGGCAGCACTTCTGCAGCGCGAGAGGGACGACGGTATGGAGCCTGTGATCACGGCCGGGGCCAACAGCCTCTCAGCCCTGGGCAAGCTCCAGCGCCGCGCAGGGAGTGCCGGGTGAAGGGCGCCATCGTGCGTCTGCCCCTCCTGCTGCTCTTGCTCCTGCTGGCCCTGCCCTCCGTCCCGATCTGCGCGCTGGACCGGAGCCAGGCAGCTCTGGGCATCAGCCTGTACAACCAGGGCCGCCTGCGGGAAGCCCGGGAGGTCTTGGAGCAGGTGGTCGCCGCCGGCGATGCCGGGGCCGTCGAGCTGGCCGTCCTGGGCATGAGCTGTGTCGGGCTCGGCGAGCACGACCGGGCCAGGGAGGTGCTGCTCCAGGCCAAGGAGCTGGCACCGTTCAGCTCCCTAGTGCACATCGGCCTTGGGATGCTGGAGTTCGAGCTGGGGGCCTACGAGCCGGCCTACCAGCATTTCGAGCTGGCCCGGCAGATCGAGCCGGACTCCCAGCAGGCGGCCAACGGGATGGTCGCCTCCCTGGTGAACCGGGCGATCCAGCTGTACCGGGAAGGGCAGGAGCTGCAGGCCGAGCAGCTGCTGCTGGAGGCCCGGCGGATCCATCCCGATGCAGCGGTGGTGCTTCAGAACCTCGGTCTGATCGAGAAGGACAAGGGCAACCTGGACCGGGCAGCCCAGTATTTCGAGCAGGCGCTCGAGCTGGAGCCGAGGAACCCGCTTCTGATCGGCCTGCTTCTCGAGCTCGAGAAGCTCGCGCTCGAGAAGCAGCGCGGGGGCTCCGGCGGAAACACCGAGCGGGGCGGCGCCGGTTCCGGGGAGCCGCCGGGGCCGGCCGCGCTCATCCGGCTATACCGGCGCCTGCTGGAGGTGCAGCCGGACAACGCCCAGGCCCAGGCGGAACTGGGAGTGCTCCTGAACGAGCAGGGACAGCCGGGAGAGGCGGAGCGGGCTTTCCTGGAGGCCGAGGCCCTCGGCACCGAGGAGCCGTATCCGTACCTGTTCCTGGCCCGGCTGTCCCGGGAACGGGGGGACGAAGGCTCCCGGATCCTCTCCCTTCTGCACTCGGCCATCGGCAAGGCGATCCGCAAGCGCAGCGGGCTCCAGCTGCAGGCGGCCGGAACCATCCGGCAGACGGAGGGGCAGCTCGGTGCCAAGGAGATGAAGGCGCTCCAGCGCCTGTCCTCGCTGGCCGACGAGCCCCGGGCCGTCCTGCTCGAAGCCCTGGAGCTCCTGGAGAAGACTCACGAGAGCCGGCAGGCGTACGAGCAGGACCTCCGGCGCCTCGGCTCCTGGTATCCCCACTCCCCGGAGCTCGCCGTCGCCCTGGGCAGGCTGCTCGAAGCAGCCGGCCGCTACGGGCAGGCCCTGGACCTGTGGATCGGGATCGTGGAGGACTTGCCCGCCGCGACCGAAGCGCACCTGGGCCTGGCCCGCAGCCTCGAGCATTTGGGCAGACTGGAAGAGGCGCGCATCGCGTACCTGCGGACCCGGGACCTGGATCCGGAAAACCGGGAAGTCTATCCGGCGCTGCTGCGGTTGTACGAGGCGGCCGGTCGGGAGCAGGACTTGCTGCAGCACTACCGGGAGCTGTATGCCCGGGAGCGCACCAACGTCGCGCTCTTGGACGCCTGGGCGGAGCTCGAGGAGCGCCTGGGGCAGGCGGAGCAGGCGGCAGCTCACCGCCTCCGGGCCCGGGCCCTGGAGCAGAGAGAGGCGCAGTGAGCGCAGTCCTAGAACTCGTACACCAGATTGAGACCGAGCAGGAAGGGCAGCGCGCTGTTTCCTTCGTCGTCGTAGCTGCTCAAGGTGAACAACCCCTCCAGGGAGAACCCCCGCCGCAGGGGAACCTGCAGCCCGGAATTGACGTCGTGGCGCAGGCCCCGGTAGCCGTGGGAGAAGGCGTAGGCGGCGTTGAAGGTAAAGGGGACCGCATCCCCGGCCACGGACAGGCCGGCGGTATAGCTGAAGTAGTTGCCCGGGTCCTCCCCGGGGGCGGTGCGGTTGATCCATTCCCACTGAGCCCCCCAGCGGCTGCTCACCGCCGCCGTGAGGGGGAGCGCCACGTTCAAGGCCGCGGTGGACAGCAGATCATCCCCGGACGATGAGTTGGTCACGGCCAGGGTCTCGGAGAGGTCCACGCTGTACAACTTGAGGTTCCAGCGGGGCTTCAGGGTAAGGCCCGCCTGGTACTGGTGCTTCCACAGCCCCTCGGATTCCTCCACCTCGTTGTTCGAGAGGCTGACCGCCGCGCGATAGTCCAGGAGCGGATCCGGGGAGTGGCTGAAGGTGGCTTCCATCTTGTGATTCCAGCTTTCGCTTCCCGGCTCCCAGAGAAAGCCCCCCAGGTAGCGGCTGTTCAGGCTCATGTTCGTGACCGGCAGCAGGTACAGGTTCAGGGCCCAGTCTACCGCGTCCTTGACCCGCAGCCCCGTATTCGAGCGGGTCAGGCCGGCTGCCGCGGACGCGGAGATTTCCCTGAGGGCCCCGCGGTCGGAGCGCCAGCCCAGGGGCAGATCGACGTCGTGGGTCAGGTTCCCTCCCTGGGTGACGGCGATCCCATAGGTGGCCCCGGCGAACAGGCCGACCGGGGGCTGGTACTCTGCCCCCGCTTCGGCCTTCCAGGTTGCCTGGTAGGACTGGTAGGCAACGCCGGAGCCTTCGGCCCAGGCGTCGACCCGGGAGGCGAGCAGCCGGGCCTCCAGGTCCTCGAGCCCATTCCAGAGAATGCCCAACCCGGACTCGAGGCTGGCGGAGCTCAAGCTGGAGGCGATGGTTTCGCTGCGGTTGAAGTTCGGCTCAGCCGAAGCCTGGATGGCCAGGGCATCTCCCAACGGGACAGTGATGCGGAGGTTGCCGGCGGTGCCCAGGGTCTCGCTCTGCTCCTCCCGGTCGTCTTCGTGCTCCAGGGAGCCCGCCAGCTCGACCCCGATCCTGCCGAGGGTGCCGGCCGCCTTGAGACTCAGGGCATCGTTTCGCCCCGATTCGGTCTCGACCTCGTCGTCGCTGCCCTCGGTCCAGGTGGAGCGGTAGCTCAGGTTCATGGGCAGGGTCTCGAGCAGGCCGGAGGACAGGGAAGCCTCGATGAAGGCGTCGGAGGCTTCCTTCTCGACCCCTTCCACCGGCTGCAGTGAGCGGCTGTATCCGCCGGACACGTCGAACTGCAGCCGTTCGAAATCCAGGGCCACCTTCCCGCTGTAGTCCTCGTCCTGGTCGTCGGCGGACCGGGTCCTGAGCGCCGCCGCGTCCAGGGAGAGGGTGCCCGCCGCGCCGAGGGGGCGGATCAGGGTCACCCGGGAGTCAGTGGCCACGTCGTAGAGAGCCTCTCCGGCGGGATTCTGTCCGCCCCGCCCGCCAACGGAGATCCGCCCGCTCAGCTCCATGTCCCGGCTCGCCCTGACAGCCCCGGGCTCCGGATACGGCGCCCGCCAGGTGGCGGTGCCCTGGTTCGCCCCCGTATCGGGGAGCCGGCGGATCACCTGGACCTGGGCCCCGGCCTGCCGCTGCACGGGAAGGCCCACGCACAGGATCGTTAGAATCGCCGCTGCCACAAAGAGCCTGCCCCTCGAGGTACCGGTCACGGTGCCGTCACCTCCGCCCGCGGGCCCTCGTTTCCCGAGGTGTCGATGGTCGCCACGGCGTACACCAGCCCGGCGCTCCCCCCGCGGTCCAGGAACTCGGTCTTGTCGTAGACCACGCCGACGGGCCGCTTGGCGGCGCCCCCCGGGTACTCGGACCGGTACACGCGGTAGCCCTTTACGTCCGGCTCGGGGCAGGCCGTCCAGCTCAGGCGCATCCCACGCCGTACCACGGCGGCTTTCAGCTCCCCAGGCGGAGCCGGGGGCAGGATATCCGTGGGCGTGATCTCCACCTGGGAGCAGGGCTCGCTCTCGTTGCCGCTGGAGTCTACGGCGGTGAGAGCGTATTGATACGCAACCCCCCGCTCCGCCTCCCGGTCGGTCCAGCTGGTGGCTTGTCTGCCCAGCTCCGCCACGGGAGCGGGCTCTTTCCGGACAGCCCGCCTGGCCCCGCCGTCCGCCCGGCTGCGGTACACCCGGTAGCCGGCCA
>JAFGFV010000338.1 GCA_016930895.1 Spirochaetales bacterium
GACCGGGTCCCGGCCGCAGTCCGCCACGGTCCGGCGGATCGCGGCCTTGATGCGCTCCCAGACGGCCGGGCTGTCCAGCACCGCCTGTCCTGGTTGCGGGAAATCGAAACCGTATTCCTCGTAGGAGGCGGCGAGGGTCTGCCCATCCAGGGTGAAGGCCACAGCCTTGCAGCCGGTGGTGCCCGCGTCGACTCCGAGGAGGCTCATCCCGCCCCCCCCAGCAGGGCCTGGCGCGACCCGCTGAGGCGGTAGGTCTCCCGGATCAGCTCCCGGGTGCGCTGGTACACGGCTTCCTGGGCTTCGGGGATCTTGCCGGAATCCTGGAGGCGCCGCTCGTAGGCCTGGCGGATCTCGGTGCCCACGTTGATCTTGCTGATCCCGGCCGCGAAGGCCCGCCGGACGTACTCGGGCTGGATCCCGGAGCCCCCGTGCAGGACCAGAGGGACCTTGGTGGCGGCGGCCAGCACCTCGAGGTGCTCGATGTTGAGCCGGGCCTCGATCTTGCGCTGGTCCCGCTGGGCCTTGGAGATGGCCCCGTGGACATTGCCGAAGGCCACCGACAGCCAGTCGCAGCCGCTTTCCTGCACCATCCGCACCGCCTCGTCGGGATCGGTGAAGCCTTTCCCGCTGGCGAACAGCTCCTCGTAGGGCGGCATGGGGCCTTCCTCGTGGCCCAGGACCGCCCCGAGCTCCGCCTCGCAGGGGATGCCCGCCGCGTGCGCCCGATCCGCTACCTGCTTGGTAGCCCGGATGTTCTCGTCGAGGCTCAGGCGTGAGCCGTCGATCATGACGGACTGGTAGCCGCAGGCGATGGCCCGTTCGATCAGCGGCATGAAGTCCACCCGCTGCTGGTCCTCGTCGATCACGGGGACGTGGTCCAGGTGCAGGCGCACGTGCCTGGGGTCGTCCCACTTGCGGTACTCCTCGGCTACCGCCTCGATGCTCTTGCTCTGAAACTTCTCCCACTCGATGCGGGAGACCTCGATCAGGGCGAAGGAGTCTTCGTCCCGGACGGCCCGGACCACCGGCTCGAGCATGGGCAGATAGGGAATGTTGAAGGCCGGTACGGCCAGCCCCGCCCCGCGGGCGTTGGCTACGATCGCTGCAGTTCCTGTCATGTGTCTTCCTCCATAAATATGCGAGCTGTCGCGAGGTCTATCGTGCAAGCGGTCACCCGGCAGCATACAACAAAGTCCGTGTGCCGGAATACCCTACATGAGCTGAGCTGCTGTGCTCCGCCTTCTGCATGCGCCCGTGGATTCCCGCACGATCAGCTCCGGTGCGATCTTGACCAAACGGACGGGGCTGGCGTCGCCATGGATTCGGTCCATGAGCAGACTCACCGACTCCCTGCAGATCTGGGGGATCGCCTGGCGTACCGTGGTCAGCGGGCTCTGGGACAGGGAGGAGAAGATCAAGTCATCGTATCCCGCCACTGAAATGTCCGCGGGAATCCTCAGGCCCTGCTCCTGCAGCGCCTTGCGGCTGCCCAGAGCCAGAACGTCGTTGATCGCCGTGATCGCGTCCGGGAGCCCTCTCTTGAGGACCTCCCGGGTCATCGAGTACCCGTTGTAGTAGTCCGGGTGCTTACACCGTACCACCGCTCCCGGGTCGGGCCTAATTCCGATCTCGCTGAAGGCCTTCTGATAGCCGGCCACCCGGAGAGCCGATTGGCCCATCTTCAAGTCGTAGCTCGCCAGCAGCAGGATATTCCGGTGGCCCAATTCGATCAGATACCGCGTGAGCCTGTAGGAGCCCTCCTCCAGATCGGTCATGACGCAGTCTGCCGGATAGCCGGGGTAGGAAGCAGTGGCGAAGACCACGGGAATGCGATGGGCGCGGAGAGCCTCGAAGGGCCGGAAGTCCTGGCGGAAGCTCACCGTCGGCACGATGATCGCGCCTTCCACGCGGTTGCTGATGAATGTCGAAAGGATGGCGTCCTCCAACTGGGAATCGTCGTTGGATACGGAGAGGATCAGGGTGTAGCCGGCCTGCCGCACGTACTCGTGGATGAACCGCGTGACACTCCCGAAGAAGGGGTTCTCGATATCCGTGACCACCAGTCCGACCGTGTGGGTCTTGCGCATTGCCAGGCTGCGGGCTATGCGGTTCGGCGAATAGCCCATCTCCTCGGCCACCGCCAGCACCCGCCGGCGGGTCATCTCCTTGACGCCCGGGCGGCGGTTCAGGGCCAGCGAGGCGGTGCCTTCGGAGACTCCCGCCCGGTGCGCCACGTCCTTCAGGGTTACCATAGCTCACTCGTCTGCGATCTTGAATCGGATTATACCCAAATCGCTTCAAAAGAGGAAGCCGGAGAACGCCGATTTTTCTGCGCCGGCGCAGCAATACGCGGAGCCGGCTACCTCCATCTTAATTGTCGATAAAATATATAGTTATTTCGATGCCAGCATCCCATTTTCATCGCAGTCGCCCGGGCGGGCGTTTTTTCAGTTGACAACGCTATCAAAGTGTGCTTAGATATCTAAAGCGCTTTAAACGCGAATCCCAAGAAAAGGCGAAAGAGGAGGTTGCAGAAGATGAAGCGTGTATCGTTTCGCTGTCTCATCGTCGCGCTCGTCCTGCTGCTGGGGGCCGCCCTGACGGTCACGGCAGGGGGCAAACAGGAAGCGGCGGGCGGAAAGGCGGCGGCCACGGAGATCACCGTCTGGTGCATGGCCTTCGACCCCCACGTGAACGGCATGACCAACGTGATCGAGGCCTTCAACGAGAAGAACCCGGCGGTCAAGGTCGTGCTCGAGCCCCAGCCGGGGCAGGCGGAGATGACCTCCAAGATGCGGGCGGCCTTGAGCGCCGGCAGGGGTGCCCAGGCCTTCACCACCACCGGGACGACTCTTACCGAGTGGGCGGTGCCGGGCAACATCCAGCCCGTGTCTCCAGACGTGGTCACCATCGAGCAGGTCAAGAAGGACTTCCTGCCGGAGTACTACATCCAGTGCAATCTGAACAACCAGATCTGGGCCATCGGCATCCCCGATCCCCCCGGGGATTGCGGGGTCATCGTGAACGCCAAGCACCTGAGGGAAGCCGGGCTGGCGGTCAAGCAGAAGTTCGACTCCAGAGACGAGCTTCTCTCGTACGGCAAGAAGCTGGCCAAGTACGAGGGGGGCAAGCTGGTGCGCGGCGGACTGTCGTTCCAGGAATCCAACGATCCCAACTTCATCTACAGCTACATCGTGGAGATCGGCGGACGCTTCTGGGACAATGACGC
>JAFGFV010000339.1 GCA_016930895.1 Spirochaetales bacterium
AACCAGCGCGAGGGTCCGCGAAACCGGCGCGAGGGTCCGCGAAACCGGCGCGAGGGTCCGCGAAACCGGCGCGAGGGTCCGCGAAACCGGCGCGAAAGTCCGCGAAACCTGCCAAGAAGCCAGCAAAGAAGCCAGCGACCACCATGCCGAAAGCCCCTAAGGCCGCATCCCGCGTTCGCTCCAAGGTTGGTCGGTCCGGTGCAGCCGCTGCGGCAACCGCCGGCCGGGAAGGCCGGCCGCAAACCGGCGCGGGCGGGAGACGTAAGTCCCCGCCGGTCAGGCCGCCGGTGGAGGCCTACCGGGGCGCCAAACCGTACATCTTCGCCAGCTATTCCCACCAGAACATGCGGGAGGTCTTCTCGGTCATCAAGAAGCTCAGCGCCTGCCGCTTCCGCATCTGGTACGACGAAGGCGTGGAGCCGGGCAACGAGTGGCCGGAGGATGTGGGCCGGGCGCTGCTCGGGTGCTCCCAGTTCATCGTGTTCATGAGCCGATCGGCTGCAGATTCCCGCAACGTTCGCAACGAGATCAACCTGGCCACCGGGGACAACAAGAACGTGCTGGTGGTGTTCCTCGAGCCCACGGAGCTCTCCGAGGGGATGCGCCTGCAGATTGGTACGGTCCAGTTCCTCAACCGCTTCGAGATGACCGAGAGAGAGTTCCTGGACAAGCTCAAGAAGGTCCTGAGCGGCGACCTCAAGAGCTGAGGGCGGATCGAGATCCAGAACGAGGAGCGAGAGCATGAACGACGATACGAAACGTTTTTCGGCCCCCAAGACCTTCCTCCTGGGATTCGGGTTCCTGGGAGTATCGGTGGTTTGGGCGATGTACAACGCCTATGTGCCCATCTTCCTGAAGAGCACCTTCGAACTGCGTTCCTCCGTGATCGGCGGCATCATGACCATCGACAACATCTTTGCCATCGTCCTGCTGCCGTTCCTCGGGGCGCTCAGCGACCGGACCCGCACCCGCATGGGCAGGCGCCGGCCCTATATCTTGGTAGGGTCGATCCTGGCCCTGATCTTTTTCGTCCTGATCCCCTACACGAACCTGTACCAAGTCCTCGGGCTGATGATGCTGACCGTGATCCTGATGAACCTTTCGATGGCCCTGTTTCGCTCCCCGGTGATTGCCCTCATGCCCGACATCACACCGTCCAAGTTCCGCAGCCAAGCCAACGGGATCATCAACTTCATGGGAGGGCTCGGGGCGCTGCTGGTGTACTTCGGCGGGAAATCCCTGTACGACCGCAACATCGCCCTGCCGTTCGTGGTCGGGGGTCTGGTGATGTTCGGCGCCAGCATGATGGTGGTGCTGTTCATCCGGGAGCCGGAGGTCGTCGAGTCGTCGGAAGAAGGCCGACGGCTGTCCCTGGCCGCTTCTTTTCGCGAGCTCAGAGCCAACCTGAAGGACGTGTTCGCCGGCGAGAGGAGCCTCCTGTTCGTGCTGCTGTCGATCCTGTTCTGGTTCATCGGGTTCAACTCCATCGAGACCTTCTTCACCAGCTACGCCCGCTTCCACCTGGACATCCCGGAGTCCACTGGAGCCATGATCCTGGGCTTTTTCTCGGTCACCTTCATGGTGATGTCCCTGGCCTCCGGGTTCCTCGGCAGCCGCTTCGGCCGGCGCAGGACGATCCGGGTCGGGATCGTGGTCCTGGTGGTGATCCTGATTGCCTCGCTGTTCCTGCGTTCCTTCTGGCCGCTGGCCGCCGTGTTCGTGGTCGGGGGCATCGGCTGGGCCCTGATCAACGTGAACTCTCTGCCCATGGTGGTGGACATGACCACTCTGGCCAAGGTAGGGGGATACACGGGCCTGTACTACTTCTTCTCCCAGGCGGCGAACATCATCGCCCCGCCGGCGGCCGGTGCCTTGATCGATGCCTTTGGGTACCCCGCGCTCATGGTGTTCGCCTCGGGGATGTTCCTGCTTGCCTTCGTGATGATGAGCTTCGTGCGCCGTGGGGAAGCCACGAACGCCGCCGACACGATCGGGTCCGCACCGCCGAACACTCCGTAACGTTCCGGTGGACCGTTCCCTGCACCAGGCCATCTGCCAGGCCCTGGAGGCCCTCGGCAAACGCAAGCTGGTGCTGTCGATCCACGACGCGAGCTTTCCCGGGAGCGAGGACGAAGACCTCGGACGGGGAACTCCGTACAGCAGGGGAGGGGGCCGGCTGCTGTCCTTCGCCCGGGCGCTGGGATTCACCGGACTGCAGCTGGGGCCGCCCGGGCAAACCAGCCGAGGAAACCCCTCGCCGTACGATGGTACCGTCTTCTCTCGAAACAGCCTGTCCATAGCCACGGCGGCACTGGCGCGGGAGCCGGAATGGGGGGGAATCCTGCGCGAGGAGGATCTGGATCAGGAGCTCGAGCGGGTAGCCAGCGGGGGCGTCGGGCAGGTACGGTACAGAGCCTTCTATGACGCGCAGCTGCGCCTCCTCGAACGGGCCTACCGGGGCTTCGCGGGGGCCGGCGCGTCCGGCTCGTCGGGGAGGACAGGCCTGCGGCGGCTGCGGCGTGAGCTCGCCGAGTTTCGCGGGCGGAGTTGGACATGGCTGGATCCGGACAGCCTCTACGAAGCCTTGATCGAGGAGCACGGCAGCGAGGATTGGAGGCAGTGGCCGGATGGCGCGCAGGGAGGATTGGACCAGCGCCTGTTCTCTCCAGCGGTCGGCGAGGAGTCGAGGGTGCGAGGGCGCCGGAAGAGCCTGCGCAGGCACCGGGCCGATCGGATAGCATTCTACACCTTCTGTCAATTCGTCGCCCACCGGCAGCACTCTGCGCTGCAGGCGGCAGCCCGGACCCTGGGCCTGGAGCTGCTCGCGGACCTGCAGATCGGGCTGTCGCTGCGAGACATGTGGGCCCACCGTTCCCTGTTCCTGCCCGGGTACGCCCTTGGAGCCCCGCCAAGCCGCACCAATCCTTCCGGGCAACCCTGGGGCTATCCGGTGTTCGACCCTCGCGGATACGGCGACGGCGCCGAAGGCCCCGTGGTCCGGTTCGTGCGCCGGCGGGTGGGAAAGCTCTTCGACGAGTACGACGGCCTGCGAATCGATCATCCTCAGGGTCTCGTCTGCCCTTGGGTGTACCGCCTCGATGACCCGGATCCCATGCATGCAGTGCAGACCGGCGCCCGGTTGTTCTCGGCTCCCGACTTCCCGGACCATCCCCGCCTGGCTGCCTTCGCCATTCCTCGTGCGGATCAGCTGGCGTGCTCCGGGAGAGAGGACACCCGCTGCGTCTCGCGCCACGACGACGCGTGGGTCAGAAGGCTGGAGCCCGGGCAGGTCGAGCGCTACGCCCGGCTGGTTTCGATCATCGTCGAGTCGGCACACGAGCACGGGCGGGCAAGCAGGCAGATCGCCTGCGAGATTCTGAGCACGCTGCCCTACCCTCTCGCGGGCGCAATTCAGCTGCACGGGCTGGGGCGTTTTCGAGTCACTCAGAAAGCGGATGTCACAGATTCCAGGGATGTGTACCGGAGCGACAACGCGGAGCCGTCGGACTGGATCATGGTGGGTACGCACGACACCCCTCCGATCTGGGCGTTGGTGGAGCGGTGGCTGCGCGAAGGCCGGGCGGAGGATCGCGCCGGCTACCTGTCTCGACGGTTGGTGCCGGCGGGACAAGCTCGGGGGTATCGCCAGCAGCTGCTGGGGGACCCCGGACAGTTCGTACACGCGGAGCTCGCGGACATACTGGCGAGTCGAGCGGAACAGGTCCTGGTCTTCTTCGCGGATTTGTTCGGGCTCCGGGAGACGTACAATACCCCGGGGAGCGTCGGCCCTCAGAATTGGGCCCTCAGGGTGCCTGCGGACTACGAAGGGAGCTACCCGCCGAGGGCTCGCCGTCTGCAGGCCCTGAACATCCCCTATGCCCTATCGCTCGCCCTGGCCAGCCCGGCGCGTGGCCTGTCTGCCCCCTGCGGGGCCCTGGCGGCCAGACTGCGAGCCGCGGCTTTCTCGCCGGATGCTCTGAGCTGATTGCCGGGCGGCGCAGGGCGTTGGGGGGCTGGCTCTGGGGAGCTCGTGCCAAACGGCGGCGAGGAGCGATATTTTTTTGTGCGGAAATTGTTTGTGAAAGCTCCGCTACTAGGCTATAATGGGTGGCAACATTTCCACGACTGGGAGGTAAGGCGATGGCCGACTACGTAGCGTATTGTGTCAAGTGCAAGGCCAAGCGTACGATGAAGGACGTGCAGGTCGTGACCAACGCTCAGGGCCGCCGGCAGGCCAAAGGGGTCTGCCCACAGTGCGGCACCAAGATGAACCTATTCCTGAAATCGGAAAAAAGCTGACGTACGGTATCCTTCACGCCGCCCGTCGGGGAGGTCGATCCCCCGCCTCCCCGGCCAGGGCGGGTTAGCATCCGAAGCTCGGCGCAAGCACACACCAAACAGAGCCTATACAGGCGGCTCCCGCTGTAGCCGTGCTGCGATGCGATTCGCCTGCTCGGTAAGCGCACGCTCGTCCGCGCCGGCAAGGGCCCCCTCTTCCACTGCGATCCGACCGTTTACGATGGTCCAGCGCGTCCTGTGATCATTGCCCGCCAGCAGCAGCGCCGCAAGGGGGTCCGCCAGGGCGCCGGCGTACTCGAGGCGCTGCACGTCGAACAGGGCCAGATCGGCCGCCCAGCCTTCAGCGATCTTGCCGACCCCGCCCTCCCCATCGAAGCCGAGCACGCGCGCCCCCATGGACGTTGCCAGGGCAAAGACCTGGCGGACTGACAGGGCGTCGGCGCCGTAGCGGACCCGCTGCAGCAGCAGAGCCTGCCGCATCTCGCCGAGAAAGTCCGAGCCGTCGTTCGAGGCCGAGCCGTCCACGGCCAGGCTGACGGTGATCTCGCGTTCCAGCATCTCCTTGACACGGGCGATCCCTGAGCCCAGACGCATGTTCGAGGACGGGCAGTGACAGATTGCCGTTCCCGTGCGGGCCAGGGTCTCCAATTCCTGGTCGTTGAACCAGACGCCGTGGGCGTACGAGACGTCCGGGCCCACGAACTCCCACTCCTCCATGAGCTGGAGCGGGCGCCGGCCGTAGGTGCGCTCGCAGTAGGCGTCCTCGTCCCTGGTCTCCGCGAGGTGGGTGTGCAGCTTGACCCCATAAGCCCGGGCCAGGCGGGCGGTCTCGACCATCAGCTCCCGCGTCACGGAGAAGGGACTGCAGGGAGCCAGCCCCACCTTGCGCATGGCCGCCGGGGCTGGATCGTGATATTTCTCGATGACCCGCCGGCTGTCCCTGAGGATCTCTTCCTGGCTCTGGACCACCGAGTCGGGAGGCAGGCCGCCGTCCTTGACGCTCAGAGACATGGAGCCGCGCATGGGCGCGAAGCGCATCCCGAGCTCGGCTGCCGCCTCGAACTGCAGGCCGCTCAGGTCGGCGTCGAACCCCCGCGGATACAGATAGTGGTGATCGGTCGTGCAGGTACACCCGGTCTTGAGGAGCTCCCCCATGGCCACCGACGAGGAGACGCGCACCGCTTCGGGGTCGATACGTTTCCACACCTCGTACAGGTACACCAGCCAGCGGAACAGCTTGGCGTTCTGCACGGCGGGGACCGCGCGGGTCAGGACCTGGTAGAAATGGTGGTGAGTATTGACGAAGCCGGGGACAACGACGCAGGTGGAAGCATCGATCGTGCGATCGGCGTCCGCCCGGGCGCCGGCGTCTCTACCGACGCGCGAGATCCGCGTGCCTTCGATCAGGATGTCCACGCCCCCCAGGACCGGGCTGGCCGTATCAGCGGGATCGGGAAGCACCAGCAGGCAATCCTTGAGCAGGAGGCGTTGCAGCCGCGGCTGGCGATCCTCGCTCGGCTGGCGATCCTCGCTCGG
>JAFGFV010000340.1 GCA_016930895.1 Spirochaetales bacterium
CGTTTCGTCGTGCCGATCTACCTGCCCCTGACGATCCTGCTCCTTCTTTCGACGATTTACCTGTACGCTCACTACTTCGTGGACATCCCGGCCGGGGTGATCGCCGGGGTTGTGCTCTACTTCGCCGTTCCGCGCCTGATCCCCGCGGCGGCATCCGCGGCGGCGCGCATCGGCGCTTTCTTTCGAGCCCGCTTCGGTTTCCCGCCGGTGGCCCTGGAGATCGGGGGCTGGGGAGACTGAGGCCCCGTTCGGGCTAGAAGCCGTTGCCGGCGATCACCTCTCGGTACCACTCCGCGCTCTGCTTCCACGAGCGGTCTTGGGTCTGGAAGTTTACGTGGACGATGCCGAAGCGCTTGGCGTAGCCGTAGGCCCACTCGAAATTGTCGTACAGCGACCACACCTGGTACCCCCGCAGGTCCACCCCCTCTTCCATGGCACGGTGCGCCTGGAGGAAGTGCCCGCGCAGGTACTCCACGCGGGCCTGATCTCGGATCCTGCCGTCGCTGTCCTGGCGGTCGTCGAAGGCCGCTCCGTTTTCGGTGACGTAGAGGGGGACCCGGGGGTACTCGCGGTGGATCCTGATCAGGGCTTCGTAGAGGCCCTCGGGGTGTATCTCCCAGCCCATGGCCGTGAGGCCGGGGGCGTCCGCTTCCGGTTCGACGGCTTCGAACAGCCGGGCGGGCGAGCCGGGCGCCCGGATCAGGCGCCGGAAATAGTAGTTGACCCCTAGGAAATCCACCGAGGCTCGCCGGATGCTTTCGGCGTCTTCGGCGCGGATCTCCGGACCCCAGCCCAGGCGGTCGTAGCGCTCGATCATGTCCTGCGGGTAGCTCCCGGTGAACACGGGGTCGAGAAACCAGCGGTTGAAGTGCCCGTCGGCCAGCCGGGCGGCCTCCCGATCCTCCGCGCGGTCGGTATACGGGTGGCAGGGGTACTGGATCAGGGTGATGCCGATCGCCCCGCCACCGCCCCTGTAGGCGGCGAAGGCCCGAACCGCTTCGGCGTGGGAGAGCAGGAGGTGGTGCGATACCTGCACGGCCGCCCGGTCGTCCTTGAGCCCGGGGGCGTGCTCGCCGGTGGAGTGGCCGACGAAGGAGGCGACCCAGGGCTCGTTGTGCGTGATCCACAGCCCGACACGGTCGGCAAGCCGGCGGAACACCGTTTCCGCGTAGTCCGCAAAGTAGCGCGCGGTGTCCCGATTCTGCCAGCCCCCTCCGTCCTGGAGGGCCTGGGGCAGATCCCAATGGTACAGTGTGGCCATCGGGACGATCCCTGCAGCCAGCAGCTCGTCGACCAGCCGCTCGTAGAAATCCAGCCCCGGACCGTTGACTCTGCCGCTGCCCTGAGGCATGACCCGGGGCCAGGCTATCGAGAACCGGTACGAGCGCAGGCCCAGGTCCCGCATCAGGGCGACGTCCTCGCGGCAGCGATGATAGTGGTCGCAGGCTGTGTCGCCCGTCTGCCCCTGGAAGGTCTTGCCAGGGGTGTGGGAGAAGCGGTCCCAGATGCTCTCGCCGCGGCCGTCCTCGGCAACCGCTCCTTCGATCTGGTACGCCGCCGTGGCGGCTCCCCACAGGAAACTCTCGGGAAAGCGAGCCAGAGCCATAGAGCGTTGACCTCCTCCGATGCGTTCGCTCAGCCGGCCTCCTGGTCGGCCGGAATCGACGAGGCCCACACGATCAGGCCCACGGCGATCCCGATCGTGACCCCACCGGAGATCAGGAATCCCCGGGACACGGTGTTCAGGGCCTTCAGCACGACGGTCAGGAGCACCTCGCTGACCTCCCGCGTGTACCAGTGTTCCGCCCCCAGAAAACCCTGGAGCTCCCGCGGCAGCCAGCGCCACAGGTTGACCGCCCGTATGCTCAGGCCCGAGATCAGCATGAGGATTGCCGGGGCAACGAGGGGCCAGCCCAGCCACTGGACCACCTCGCGGCGGTTGCTCCCCCCGACGAAGGCGGCTCCTATCCAGAAGCCGCCGGCCACGATGGCCAGGATGATCGAGAACCACACCAGGGGCCCGGTTCCCACCAGGCCGAACCGGAACGCTTCCTCGGGCCCGTAGTACAGGGGGATCTGTTCCGGCTCGAGGGGATAGAGGTCCGGCACGGAGGCCAGGAACTCAGGCAGGCGGGTGTGGAGTCTCTCGGCCGCGGCCTCCACGGACAGGTCCGCGGGGCGGCAGCGGTACAGCACCGCTCCGGGGGCCACCGGGTCCAGACCGGCGGCGCACACGGGAAGCGAGGAGGCCAGTTCGAGGGCAAAGCGGCGGCCGTCCTCACCGAGGAGCTGCTCCTTGAGCGGGGCCAGGTCGAGATCCAGGCCAAGGTACTCGGAGCGCCCCTCGAGGGCGTCGAAGGCGTCGTTCACCAGCTTGACCGCCTGAGAGCGGAGGTAGGACGGAGTCACGACCTCGCGCAGCGCCGCGAGCAGCGCGTCCGCCGGCACCTGGTCGAGACCCGGAACCCCGGCCAGCTCGCTCACGTGCGCTTCCCGACGTAGGGCGTCCCGCAGCAGGGCTTCGTAGATCCGCTCGTCCGAGACCAGCTCCAGGTAGAAGCCGCGATCCAGCAGCCACGTGCTCACCGAGAAGAGCGAAAGGGTTCCCATGACAAGGGGGGTGACGAAGACGATCACGAGGATTATGGCCAGGGCTTTGCGCATCGAAGGTCCCTCCGTGGTGGGTTACAGGCTCGAGTCGATAGATGCAACACTCCGCGGGCGGACTTGTGTTCCCCCGTGGGTGCCCGACTACGCCCGCGAGGAGAGGACTGACTCCACGGTCGCCAGCAGCGCCTCGGGATCAACGGGTTTCTCGAGGAAGGCTTCGGGACCGCGGCCGTAGTGCACGATCATCTCGTCCCGGGTCAGGGAGAACCCCAGCTTCTCGTTCACGCTGGTCATCACGATGACCGGGATCGGGCCGGCGATCGGATCCCGGCGGAGATCCTCGAAGGTCGACAAGCCGTCCCGCCGGGGCATCAGGATGTCC
>JAFGFV010000051.1 GCA_016930895.1 Spirochaetales bacterium
TCGTAGACCTCGTGCTCGAACAGCCGCTCCCGCCCCTGGTCCCGGGCCTGCTCCAGGATCCTCTCGACGCTCGAGATCCAGCCCGCGGCGCGCTCCGCGATCATGCTCTGCTTCCTGCCAGGCGGCCCATGGCCGCGATCACCCTGCGAATCACCTTCCACACGATCCCGACCGAGGGCACCTCGACCGCCTCCTGCGGGCTGTGCACGCCCCGGAGAGTCGGACCGAGAGAAACCATCTCCAGGTCCGGAGCGATGCCCTTGAACACCCCGCACTCCAGGCCCGCATGGAAAGCCTTGAGCTGGATCGGAGCGCCCAGCTCGGCCTCGTACTCCTGCTTGACCAGCAGGTTGAAAGGGGAGCGGGGATCGGCCGCCCAGCCCGGGTAGCGGGTGTGCTGCCTGACCGTCGTCCCATGGCGCTCGCCGATCTCCCGCAAGGAGCGCGAGAGCTCCTGCAGGGCGCTGTCGATCGAGCTGCGGGCGTTGACGAAGATCTCCAAGCGACCGTCCCCGCTCTTGACCAGGGCCAGGTTGTTGGAGGTCTCCACCAGCCCCTCGATCTCCCGGCTGTAGGCCAGCGGCCCGTGGGGGATCTCGGCCAGGAGCCGGCAGATCCGGGCGCTGTCCTCCGCCGAATAGCCCGCGGCGGCACCGGCGGACGCCGCCGCCCGTACCGCAATCGTGATCCCGGGCTCCCGCTCCCGCTCCTCCGCCAGAGTCCGCTCCCGCCAGGAGGCCAGAACGGCCAGGGCGGCCTGCAGCGAGGCCGGCGGGACCAGGGCCAGGCAACGGGCGGAGGGGGGGATCACGTTGGAGGCCGTCCCGCCCTCCAGAGAGGCGATCCGGAAGCTTTCCCGCCCTTCCAGCTCCTCCAGCCCCGACAGGAGCACTTTGATGGCGTTGAGCCTCGGCAGGTGGATCTCGATGCCCGAGTGGCCCCCGGCCAGGCCTTCGACGGCGACCTCCAGCGGAACCCATCCGCCAGCGGAGAGGCGCGGGGCCGAAAGGGAGTAGTCGGTATACTCCCCCCCTGCGGTGCCGATGGTGACCAGCCCCAGCTCCTCGCTGTCCAGGTTGAGCAGGTGAGCGCCGGTGAAGAAGCCGGGCTTGAGCCCGAAGGCCCCCTTCATGCCCCCCTCCTCGTCCACGGTCAGGAGGGCCTCCAGGGGGCCGTGCTGCAGCGCCGGATCGGTCAGGGCCGCCAGCGCGTACGCCATACCGATGCCGTTGTCCGCGCCCAGGGTAGTGCCCTGGGCCCGCACCCAATCCCCATCCACCCAGGGCCGGATGGGAGCGGCCGCCGTCGGCGCGGTGTCGAAGTCCGCGGCGCTGTCGGGCGCCCGGGCGCAGACCATGTCCAGGTGGGCCTGCAGCACCAGAACGGGCACGCCCTCCCACCCGGCGGAGGCCGGCAGGCGCAGGAGCAGGTTGCCCACGGCGTCTTCGGCGCAGGATACCCCGCGGTTCGCGGCCCAGCTCTTGACCCAGGCGCGGATCCGCTCCTCCTTGCCCGAGCAGCGGGGGACCTTGGTGATCTCTTCGAACAGCGTCCAGACGTTCCGGGGCTCGAGGGCCCCGAGGGCTTGCTTGCTCATCGTGGTTCCATCGGTGGGAGGATCGATCCTGCCCCCAACTCTACAGGATCCGAGGCTCCTGCGTCACCCTCGGATTCTGCAAAACGGGGGGGTGAAGACTGGTGGATGTCGAAGGACTTCCGTCGATCATTCGATCCGCGTTCCGGCATTCTTGATCAGAGCCCGCGAAGCCCTCTCCCAATACATCGCTCGCCCCCCGCTGTCCCTGAAGGAGATGAGCATCGAAGAGAATGGAGTCGACACCGTGATCTCCTTCTCCTTCGACAACGAGTTCTTCAAGGGAAAGATTGAGACCTTTCCGCTGATGCGCTTTCTCGTGGAGCTTACGCAGCGCATCCCACCGAAAGGCTGCCAGTATGTTCGGCGGTACGCACCTGTATGCCTCCCGTCATGTAGGAGGCCTGCTCGGAGGCCAGAAACGGCACGGCAACGGCAACCTCCTCCGCCCTGCCGAAGCGCCCCAGCGGATGGTTCTTCTCGAATCCCTCCATCTCCTCGGCGTGATCCCGGTAGTACAGATCGAGCATCGGCGAGGTAATCGCCCCGGGGGGCCACCGGGTTTGCCCGGATCCCGTGGGGCGCGTCCGCCCTGGCCAGCACGAGTGTTGCCGGATCGGCGATAGAGTCCGCCGCATCGATCGAGGCAGGGAAACCGACGTCGGTGCTGATGACCCTCGCCTTTCGCTGTTCTTTCGGTCCGCGATCCGATGTCAGCACCCATTAGAGTACAACCGGGACGGGAATGTCAAACCGAGGACTTGCGATTATTCACATTCATCAAAACCAGCAGCGTTTGACACCACCGTGTCGATATGCTACATATGCTCACACATGATGAAGATGAACCAGAACCCTCTGTACGTCCAGGATTATTTTCTGGCCTGGTATCCGAAGTGGTTCCCCTAATCCCGACTCTCCTCCCGTAGAGGCTGGTAATCAGCAATCTGAGGGTCGCTCGCCGGTTGAACATCCGAGGCTTTACAACGTGAACACCCAACGAGCCGGCTGTGGCGAGCGACGGAACGTGACCACAAAGAGGAGATAAAGAATCATGAACATATTCGAGCAAATCGTCGAAGCCACGGTGGCCGGAGACCAGGAGCGCTGCGTGGCGCTGGCCCGGGAGGTCCTGGACAGTGGAACGGATCCGCTTCAGGCCATCGAGCAGGGCTATACTAGCGGAATGACCATCGTCGGGGAGAAGTTCTCCAGGATGGAGTACTACCTGCCCGAGCTGATCGCTTGCGCCGATGCGATGAAGGCGGCCATGGATGTGCTGAAGCCTCACCTGGGGAAGAACCAGGAGGGCGGCGTCCGGGGCAGCGTGGTGATCGGCACGATCCAGGGGGACCTCCACGACCTGGGCAAGAACATCGTGAAGACCATGCTCCAGGCGGCGGGTCTCACGGTCCACGATCTGGGCTGCGACGTCCAGGTCCGCTCCTACATCGAAAAGGCGGAGGAACTGGATGCGGATGTGATCGCCGCCTCGGCGATCCTCACCACGACCATGGCCTACATGCCGGATCTGGTGAACCTGCTGGCGGACATGGACCTGCGGGAGCGGTTCAAGGTCATGGTCGGCGGCGCACCGGTCACGCCGGAGTACGCCAGGGAAGCCGGGGCGGACGGCTACGGAGCGAACGCGGCCGAGGCCGTAGAGACGGCCAAGCGCCTGGCGCAGTCCAAGAAGGGAGGAAACTAGGATGATCGGCTTCTGGGACGTATACAAACGCAGCGAGACCGGGCGGTTCATCAAGGAGCAGGAGTTCGACAAACAGGTCGGCACCGCGGCCAACCGGCTGGTGCAGAAGCACGGCATCCGCTTCGATCGGGAGCAGGTCATCCCCTCGGACGACCATCTGGCCGACAACGTGTACCAGGCAGCGCTGGAGCTCTTCCTGGAGCTGGGCATCTACTGCCGGGATACCAGCCGCCTGATCCAGTTCAGCCGGGAGGAGGTCGAGTGGGCGCTGAAGCACGCCCCGACCACGGTGACCTACGGCCGGGGACCGGATACCCGGGTGATGCGGCACCGCAAGATCGAAGACTCCCTGCCGCCGTTTTGCCTCAACACTCCCGTAGGCTGCACCGTGGCGGAGGATCGCTTCGTGGCCATGGTGCAGAGCTACGCCCAGGAGCCGCTGAGCGACACCTTCTCCAGCGCCTTCAGCCAGACCGTGGGAGGGCGGCCGATCAAGTCGGGCACGCCCCAGGAGGTGGAGGCGGCTATCTGGAACGTGGTCAAGCTGCGGGAGGCGGCCCGGGCCGCCGGAAGGCCGCTGATCGGCATCCACAACCTGATCTCCAACGCCGAGAAGACCGACGCCACCCTGGCGGCGATCCAGGAGGAGTTCGGCGCCCATCCGAACGACGGCCTGGGCGTGGCGGCCATCGCCGAGATGAAGGCGGATTACGAGCGCATGAAAAAAGTGGTCTTTCTGGACCACAAGGGCTACAACCGCTACGGGTTGTACGGCCCGATCATGGGCGGGTACGCCGGAGGGCCGGAGGCCACGGCGATCGTGCACGTTGCCCATCATTTCCTGGGCCTTCTGGCCTTCGGCGCCCAGTGGCACGACGGCTTTCCCCTGCACCTGATGCAGGGCTGCAA
>JAFGFV010000341.1 GCA_016930895.1 Spirochaetales bacterium
CCCTCGCTGGGGCTGGCGCCCTTCATGGTCATCGAGATCGCCAAGATCATCCAGCAGTTCAAGGAGATCGGCTTCTCGGTGGTGCTCATCGAACAGAACGCGGTCCTGGCCCTGCGGCTGGCCGATCACGGCTACGTGATCGAGACCGGCAACATTGCCCTGGAGGGTCCCTCCAAGGATCTCGCGAAGGACGAGCACGTCAAGAAAGCCTACCTGGGCGGATAAGGACACCGGACCGGGCCGGCGGGGGCCCTGTGTTCGCATGGATCAATGACAAGAGGGCGCCCCTCCCGTCGGGATGGGCGCCCTCGTTCTTTGCGGTGCGTCCGGCTGGTCGCCTGCGCCGCCGGAACCCTACCAGCCCTCGTAGGCCTTGTTGAGAATGTCCAAGAACACCTCCAGGGTAAGGGGGCGCGGGTTCGAGTCCACGGACACGTTCCAGGTGGCCCGCTCCGCGATGGCGGGCAGGTCTTCCTTCTTGACCCCCACGGCCTTCAGGCTGCGGGGCAGCTCCACCGCCCGGATCAGGCGCTTGATCCCGTCCACGCAGCGACCCGCGGCCACGTTCAGGGTCAGCCCGACTACGTCCTCGCCCAGGAAATGGGCCACGTTGGCGTGCTTGACCGGGTCAGTCAGACAGTTGAACTCCATGCACCAGGGCAGGAACAGAGAGCAGGCCAACCCATGGGCGATCACAGGGCGCGGGGGGTTCCCGTACATCCCGCCCAGCGCCTCCGCCAGGCAGTGCACTGCCGAGCAGTCGCTGTTGGCGAAGGAGATGCCCCCCAGCAGACTTGCCAGGGACATCATCTCCCGAGCTTCCAGGTCCTTGCCGTTGGTGTACGCGATGGGCAGGAACTTGCGGATCAGCTTGATGCTGTACTCGGAAATCGCGTCCGAGATCGGGTTGGCCAGGTTGGCTGTGTACGCGTCGTAGTGGTGGGCAAAGGCGTCCACGCCCGTTGCCGCCGTCTGGAAGGGGGGCAGACTGATCGTCAGGGCCGGGTCGTTGATCGAGGCCTTGGCCGCGATGCAGGGCCCCCCGGGGTACTGCGGCGGCCCGCCGATGGCCATCTTGCTCCAGTTCTCGGTGTGGGTGATGATCGACCAGAAGTTGCCCTCGGTTCCCGTGCCGGACGTGGTGGGGATGGCGATCAAGGGCAGGGGATGGACCTTGGTCTTGAGGAAGTCCTCAGGGGCCTTGATCTGGTAGTCCCGGATGCTTCCGGGGTTGGTCGCCAGGAGGGAAACCGCCTTCGCGGAGTCCATCGAACTGCCGCCCCCCAGGCCAATGATGGCGTTCACCTTGAGCTCCCGGGCCAGGCTCGCTCCTTTCTCCACGATGCGGTCCAGGGGATTCGGCTCGACTTCGGCGAACACCGTGTAGCTAATCCTGGCCGCTTTGAGCGGAGCCTCCACCTGCTCGATGATGCCGGTCTTCACGATCCCCTGGTCCGTCACCACGAGCACCTTGCGGGCCTTCATGGCTTTGAGCATCTCGCCAAGCTGGGCGACCTTGCCGGCTCCGAACTCGACGGTTCCGACCCCCCAGTTGAAGGCGAAGTTGCGGCGGAAGCGTTCCATTACGTTCACGATGAGACCCTCCTAAGCTGATGGTACTGATCTGCGGCCGATTATAGCGGCGCCCCGGGGGGCGGTCAAGCTCGGGCGGATCGCTTGATCTGTACGGGATCTTGCCGGTATGCTGACCCGCGGTCGCAGCCGCGAGGAGGAGCGCAGTGAAATACGTCTTAGGCGCAGACCTGGGCACTACGGCGATCAAGGCGGCCCTGTTTGACGAGCAAGGACGCACCGTGGCCACTTCTACGCGCGAGTATTCCCTGAACACCCCGTCGCCCCTCGAGGTGGAGCTCGACCCGGAGGTGTACTGGCAGGCCTTCAAGGCGGCAGTGGCCGGCGTTCTGGCCGGCAGCGGAGTGCAGCCGCAGGACATCCCGTGTCTGGGGATCTCAGCCCAAGGGGAGACCCTGATCGTGGTCGACCAGAACGGTCAGCCCCTGCGTCCCGCGATCGTATGGATGGACAACCGCGCGCAGGCGGAGTCTGATGATCTGGCGGCCTGTTTCACGAACGAGACTATCCACCGTGTGACCGGGCAGGTGTCGATGCTGCCGATGTGGCCTGCCGCCAAGATCCTGTGGATTCGGCGGCACGAGCCGTCGATCTTCGGGAAGGCCGCCAGGTTTCTGCTGATCGAGGACTACCTCGTGTTCCGGCTCACCGGCTCGTTCGTGTCGGAGGGGTCGCTGCTCTGTTCGACCACGTACTGGGACCTGAACACCCGGCGGTACTGGCCGGAAATGCTGCGGGAGCTTGGGATCGACGAAGGCCGGCTCCCCGAAGTCCGGGAGCCCGGGGAAGCGATCGCCCGGATCGATCCCACCGTGGCCCGGGAACTCGGGCTGTCTTCGCAGACCATCGTGGCCACAGGCGCCCTGGACCAGGCCGCCGGGGCCATCGGGGTGGGGAACGTGCGACCCGGGGTCTTTTCGGAATGCACCGGCTCGAACGTGGCGGTGGTGGCGCTGGTCGAGCGGCCAACCATCGACCCCGCGCGCCAGCTGCCCTGCTTCTACTATGGGCTGCCGGAGCGGTACATGATGCATGCCTTTTCCATGACCGGCGGGATGGTCCTGCGGTGGTTCAGGGACAACTTCTTCCGTGACGAGCCGGGCGGTGGCACGGCCGAGAGGGGCGGTGCGTACGACAGGATGACGTCCCTGGCTGCCTCGGTCCCGGCGGGCGCCTCCGGCCTGGTGCTGCTGCCCCACTTCCAAGGGGCCGGCCCCCCCGAGTCGAATCCCAAGGCTCGCGGAGTCCTGTACGGGCTGTCTCTGCATCACACCAGAGCCCACGTTGTCCGGGCCATCATGGAATCCATTGCGATGATCCTGCGCCGGATGATCGAGGCCGTGGAAGCCATGGGTATCCGTGTGAGCGAGGTGCGCTCGCTGGGCGGGGGAGCCAAGAGCCCGCTCTGGTGCCAAATCAAGGCCGACGTGGTGGGACGGCCGGTGTACACGATGAAAAACACCGAGGACGCTGCCTGCCTCGGCGCTGCGGTGCTCGCGGGCGCAGCCGTCGGGGTCTGGCCTTCGGTCCCGCAGGCTATCGATGCCATCGTCGAGATCGACCAGCGCTACGACCCGAACCTCTCCAACCGTGGCCTCTACGATGAGGCCTACGCCATTTACACGGGGATGTACTCCCGCCTTGAGCCCCTGTTCGCCCGGGGCGTTCCGGTCCCTGAGGTGTCCGGCTGAGAGTCTCGCGTCGATCCGACTGCCCGGAGCCCGATCGCCCGGAGTCTGATCGCGAACGCGGCGCCGTCCCACGCGCAGAGCGGTCCCACGCGCAGCCCGGCGCGTCTTGACCTGACGGACGCAATGCCGTAGCGTACCAGGACGATGAACTATCTGAACTCCGGGGGCAGACCCATGAGGTGCGTTCGAACCGCGGCGCGAGGCGTCGTGACGGGGGCCGTGGCTCTCGCGGCCCTGGTCGGTGTGCTGCCGCTCTCCGGTCAGGCGGTACCGTTGGAGCGAAATCTTGCCGTGGCATTCGAGTACCCGGGTGTGGAGATATCCGCTTCCGAGCCTGTCACGGTGGGGATCCTCTTGCAGAACAAGGGCGGTACCGACGAGACCTTACAGCTGTCGATCGCTGAGGCGCCGAAGGGTTGGAGCTCGGCGATCCGGAGCGGCGAGCTGACCGTCACAGGCGTCTTCCTGCCGGCGGGGCAGAGCAGGACTCTGAGCTTCGAAACCGTTCCACCGTCCCAGCCCGTCGCAGGGCAGTACGAGTTTCGTATGACTGCCCGGAGCGCGGACGGCGGCTGGACGGACAGCCAGGTTTTCAACGTTTCGGTCCGGGCGCGCAGCCGCGCCGGCCGCGGAGGGGAGGAGATCGGGCTCACCACCGCTTACCCGGTACTCCGTGGCCCTGCGGAAGTGAGCTACGAGTTCACCCTCGAGCTGGAGAACAAGCGCGAGGAGGACGTCACCTTTGACCTCTTCGCCCGCGGCCCCGAAGGGTGGGAGACCAACTTCAAGCCCGTGTACGAGCCTCGCTACATCTCCAGCTTTCAAATCAGGGCCCGGCAGTCGAAGAAGCTCGTGGTCGAGGTCAAACCGCCTCGGGACGCCCCGGCGGGGGAGTATCCGGTATCGGTGCGCATTTCTTCCGATGGCGCCGCGGCGGAGCTTCCCCTCACGATCATCATTACCGGCACCTACGAGATCTCGGTGGCCACGGCTTCGGGCAGCCTCTCGGTAGGGGCGATCCGGGGCAAGCCAGCCACGATCGACCTGTTCGTGAAGAACACGGGAACGGCGCTCCAGAGCCATATCGGGCTGTTCGCGTACAACCCCGAGAACTGGGACGTCCGCTTTGAACCGGAGCGTATCGACGGCCTGCAGCCGGGCCAGACCCAGGAGGTCAAGCTGGCCATCGTTCCCTACGAGCGGGCCCTGGTGGGTGACTACTCGGTCGAAATCCGGGCCAATGGCGAGAAGGTTTCCGAACCCCTCGAGTTCCGGGTAACCGTGAACGCCTCGGCAGCATTCGGGTGGATCGGGATCGCCATCATTATCCTGGTGATAGGCGGGCTTGTGGTTCTGTTCCGCTGGCTTGGCAGGCGGTGAGCATGCCCGCCAGCGTGGTCATCGAGACCGAGGGTCTGACCAAGAGGTACGGGACCCAGGTAGCCGTTGATCATCTGGATCTGAGGGTCGAGGAGGGGGAAATCTTCGGTTTTCTGGGTCCCAACGGCGCGGGCAAGACGACGACCCTTCTGATGCTGATCGGCCTGACCGAGCCATCCGAAGGTAAGGCCCGGGTACTCGGATGGGACCCGCAGCGCGACCCCATCCGGATCAAGCTCCAGGTCGGCTACCTGCAGGAGAACATGGGCTTCTACCGGGAGATGAACGCGCGGGAGATGCTGCGTTTCATCGGGGAGCTCAACGGGATTGAGGCTCGCGAGACCGATCGGCGGATCGAAGCGGCTTTGGACCAGGTGGGCCTGGAGGCGGATGCAAGCAAGCCGATCGGCAACTACTCCCGGGGCATGCGGCAGCGCCTCGGTCTGGCTGAGATCCTGCTGCGGGAGCCCAAGATCGTCTTCCTGGACGAGCCGACCCTGGGACTCGACCCGGAAGGGGCCAATCGGATCATCGAGCTGATCGACCGAATGTGTCGTGACAAGGGCATGACCGTGCTGCTTTCCTCCCATGATCTCTACAAGGTGCAGAGGATCTGCCATCGCGTGGGTATCATGGCCCGGGGAAGAATGGTGGTCGAGGCCGCCACGAGCGAGCTGGCCGTGGGCGGCAAGACGATGGCACTCGAAGAGCTGTATCTGAGGTACTTCCGGGAGGAACGTGGATGAGCGGCCTCAAGCCGATCCTCCGCAAGGAGCTCTCCGACCATTTTTCCAGCTACCGCTTCCTGATTCTTTTCGCCCTGATCGCCATGGTGAGTTTCCTGATGGCGTACATGGCGGGTCTGAAGATCCGAGAGGACCTCGAGGGGGAGGTCAAGCCCGCCTTCGTGTTTCTGATGCTCTTTACCTCCTCAGGGATCGGCTTTCCCCTGGTGCAGTTCGTGGCCCTGTTTGGTCCGCTCATTGGGCTCATCCTTGGCTTCGACTCGATCAACCGCGAGTGGAACGAAGGAACCCTGAGCAAGCTGCTGGCCCAGCCCATCTACCGTGACGTGGTGATCAACGGGAAGTTCCTCTCAGGCGTCCTGCTGGTGACCGTCATGATGCTCTCGATCATCCTTTCCGTGACCGGCTTGGGCCTTTACACGATCGGGGTGGTTCCGGGGCTCGAGGAGCTGAACCGGATTCTCGTCTACCTGTTCGTGAGCGTGATCTACATCTCTTTCTGGCTTGGCGTTGCGATCCTGTTCTCGATCCTGTTTCGGACCATCACCACCTCTGCACTGGCTTCCCTGGCCTGCTGGATCTTTTTTTCGTTCCTGGTTCCCCTGGCGGCGAGTGCTCTCGCCAACGCCTCTGCGCCCCTGCCTGGGGAGCCGAACTCGGCGTACGTGGTGCGGATCGCCCGGCTGCAGGGTACCCTCTCGATGGTCTCGCCCATGAAACTCTACAGCGACGCGGCGGCTGTGATCGTCGACCCGCTGCGGCGGACCACCGCGCAGCTCGTCCAGGTGGGGATGCTGGAGAAGATCTCCCTGTCCAGGTTCGCGGCTCCGTTGTCCCTGCAGCAGAGCATTCTGCTTGTTATCCCGTATATCGTGCTGTTGGTGGCAATTATGGCGCTGTTTTTCGCGGCGTCGTACGCCATTTTCATGCGCAAGGAGATCCGCTCTCTCTAGCGACGATCGGGATTCTGTGGTCCCGCCGGACGCGGCACCCGCACCCCCCTCCGTTCCCGCATCAGAAAGTTGTTGACCGCGGGCGCTCCATGCCGTACAATAACGGATTCTCACGTGGCACGTTAGATTTGTGGGGGGAGGGGTGAGGATGCCGCAGTCAACCGCAGCGGGCCTGAAGGCGGGCTCGAAGGCAGGCCCGAAGGCGGGCTCGCCACAGACTCTCAGGCCGGGCTCCACCTTCCGGATCGGGGAGCTTGCCCAGCGGGCCGGCGTCACCGTTCGGACGGTCCGCTACTACGAGGAGCTCGGGATCCTGGAGTGCTCGCACCGCACGGGCACCCGCCACCGCCGCTACAGCGATCGAGATCTCGTGCGTTTGAGGCGGGTGCAGCAGCTCAAGGGCTATGGCCTGAGCCTGGGGGAGATCCGGGAGATCTTCGAGCTGGCCCGCGAAGACCCCTCGGGGGAGAAGAGCCGCCTGCGCCTGCTGTCGCGTTACC
>JAFGFV010000342.1 GCA_016930895.1 Spirochaetales bacterium
GAGGCCAATCGGGCCAAGAGCGAGTTCCTGGCCAACATGAGCCACGAGCTGCGCACCCCCTTGCACCACATCATTGGGTTCACCGAGCTGGTGGCGGATCGCCACGCCGGGCAGATCAACGAGGCGCAGGAAGAGCACCTCCAGGATGTCCTCGAGGCAGGTCGGAACCTCCTGGGTCTGATCAACGACGTCGTCGAGATCACCAAGATCGACGCGGGGATGCTGTCGGTTCACCGGGAGCCCGCTGACCTGCGGAGAGCCCTGGAGGGAACCCTCGGGCTGGTGCGCGAGAAGGCTCTCAAGCATGGCATCCGGCTGACGCTCGATTCCGGCGGCCTCCCCGAGCTCGTGGCAGTCGACATTGGGAAGCTCCGGCAGATGCTGTTCAACCTGCTGGTCAAGGCCGTGGCCCTGTGCCCGGATGGGGGGCGGGTCGCCGTGGCGGCGAGGACGGGCAATCCGTGCAGCGGGTCATGGAGTGGTTCGTGCCGAGACGGCCGGACCCCCGATGGCTCGGGCGTCCTCGAGCTGAAGGTGTCGGTAGCCGGGGTTCGCCTGAGCGCAGAGGACTACGAGCGAGTCTTCCGGCCCTTCGAGCAGGTCAGGGCCGATACCGATCATCCGGATCTGGCCAGCGGCAGCGGGCTGGCCCTGGCGCGGCGCCTGGTGGAGCTGCAGGGCGGTAGCATCACAGCGGGATACGGCGAGGCGGACGAGGCCACCGAGTTTCTGGTCCACCTGCCCGTAGGGCAAACCAACTGAGGAGCCATGAGCATGGAGCGCAACATCGAGTGTGACGACCCCTGTCTGTGCGGGGCGGGGTTCATCGATCCGGGAACGGGGCTCTTCGAGCGGCCTGTGTTTCTCCTGGAGCTGGACCGGGAATTCCTGCGTTCCCAGCGCAGCGGAGCGCCTTTCACGGTCGCTCTCGTCGATCTGGATGGATTGAGCGGCTGCGACTCTGCCGCGGGAGGCGCAGGCGTGCGGGAGAGTCTGGCGGAAGTGGGGAGGCTCGTGCACGCCAGCATCCGGGACGTCGACCTGGCCTGCCGCTATGCCCCTGAGCGACTCGCTCTCCTCCTGCTCACGACCTCGGCGGAGGTGGGCCACGTGGTCGGGGACAGGATCCGTCGGGCGGTAGAGCAGCGTTTCGGGGGAGCCCTGACGGTCAGCGTCGGGATGGCCTCGTTTCCCGTGGATGCAGTCGACCGGGAGAGGCTGCTGTCCCGTGCCATGGAGGCCCTGGAGCACGCCAGGAACGAGGGAAAGACTCGGGTATACTACTTCACCCGGCCGGCGCTCGTGCAGGAAGACGAAAGAGCCCGGGTCCTGGTGGTGGACGACGACCGGCGGAACGTTCGGCTGATGTCCTCGTACCTGCAGCCCGAAAACTACGAGGTGCTGTCGGCGTACAGCGGAGAAGAGGCCCTGGCCACCCTGGGGCGGACGGAGATCGATCTCATGCTCCTCGACATCATGATGCCGGGGCTCGACGGATACGAGGTGTGCAAGCGCGTCAAGAGCTGCGAAGCCACCCGCCTCGTTCCCGTCATCCTGGTCACGGCCCTGGACGAGGAGGCCAGACTCCGGGGCATCGAGTCCGGGGCGGACCACTTTGTTACCAAACCGGCAAACCGGGACGAGCTGCTGGCCCGAGTCCGTGCCCTGGTCCACATGCGAACCATGAACAAGAACCTGACCAGCATCGAGAACGCCCTGTACGCCCTGGCGAGCGCCGTCGAGGCAAAGGACAACTACACCTTGAAGCATACCCAGAGGGTGGCCAGCCTGGCGGAGGCGCTCGGAAAACGCCTGGGCCTGAGCGAGAAGGAGGTTTTCGCCCTGCGCATCGGCGGAATTCTCCACGACGCCGGAAAGATCGGCATCTCGGACGAGATCCTGAACAAACCAGGCAAGCTGGACGAGCGGGAATGGGAGATCATGCGAAGCCACCCGGAGATCGGCTACCGAATCTGCCTTCCCCTCAAGTCGACCCTGGGCCGCGCTTTGGACGTGGTCCGTCATCACCATGAGAAGCTCGACGGCTCTTCGTATCCTGATGGGCTGGTGGGCGACCAGATTTCCATGGCGGCGCGGATCATGTGCGTGGCGGACATCTACGACGCCCTGGTGAGCTCCCGTCCCTACCGGGACGCACTGCCGAAGGCCCGGGCCCTGGAGATCCTGAACGAGGAAGTCCGCGCCGGGAAGCTAGACTCCGCGGTCGTGGCCGAGTTGGCCGACCTGGTCGGGTAGGCGGTGTCGGCAGGCGCGGCATGGAAGACTCCACAGCCGGCGCACCGGGAAGGGTCCTGGTCGTCGACGACGAACCGCTCAACCGCAAGCTCATTCGGAGCTTTCTCGACCTCGAGGGGATCGAGGTGATCGAGGCAAACGACGCCGAGAGCGGCCTGGCACTGGCCCGTTCGCAGAGCCCGGGCCTGATCCTCCTGGACCTCCAGCTGCCGGGCATGAGCGGCCTCGAAGCCCTGGCGGCCCTCAAACGCGATGACGCGACCCGGGAGATCCCGGTCGTGATCCTGAGCGCCGGCTCCCTGGAACGGGACACCGAGAGCCTCCGCGAAGCCGGGGCCGCCGGCCTGCTCCTCAAGCCCTTTTCGGGGAAAGAGCTCCTGGAACGGGTACGGGCTTTCCTCAGATAGGCGCCGGCAGGGAGGAGCCGGGCCGACCCCGATGGGGCCGCGGTTGCCCGAGGCCAGGACGCCCAGCCGGGGCCAGGACGCCCAGCCGAGGCGGCTACTGCTGTCCGAGGCTCTCGGCCTGCGGGTCGTTGACCGGGTACAGGGGCCGTCCACCCTTCAGCACCGCGAGGGCGTTGCGGGCGCACTTGGTCTTGAGCTCCACCATCGACTCCTCGCTATACCAGCCGCAGTGGTCGGTCAGGATCACGTTCTCCAGCTTCCGCAGGGGGCTGGAGGCGGGGAGGGGTTCCTCGGCGAAGACGTCCAGGGCCGCCGTGCCGAGCTTGCCGCCCTGGAGGGCTTCGGCGAGGGCGGCCTCGTCGATCAGGGGGCCGCGGGCGGTATTGATCAGGACGGCATGGCGCTTCATGAGCCCGAGCTCGCGCGCCCCGATGAGTCCCCGGGTTTCCGGGGTCAGGGGGGCGTGGATCGAGACGTAGTCAGACTCCTTCAGCAACTCCCGAATGCCGACCGGCTTCGCGCCCGCCGCTTCGATCTCCTTGCGGTCCACGTAGGGATCGAAGACCAGCACCCGCGCCAGCCCGAACCCCGAGACCTTGCGCAGCAAAGCCCTGGCGATGGCGCCAAAGCCGACCAGCCCGAGGGTCCGCCCCGCTATCCGGAACGACGGGTGCTCGCCGATCTGCTTCCACTCTCCCCGTCGGATGCGGCGGTCCCGCAGCGCGACGTGGCGGACGCCGCACAGCAGCAGGGCCAGGCAGTGATCGGAGACGTCCTCCAGGCAGAAGTCCGGCACCCGGGCCACCCAGATCCCGGCCTCGCTAGCGGCCTTCACGTCCACGTTGTCGTATCCGACCCCATAGCGGGAGATGACCCGGCACCTGCTCAGGCTCCGGATCACGTCGCCCGGGAGAGGGTGGAGATTCACCAGGATCGCGTCCGCTTCCCGGAGGACCTCGACGGTCTCGGCCTGGTCCCCTAGATTGTGCACCTCGACCTTGGCCCCGATTTCGCGAAACACCTGGTTCTCTACTTCGTACGAACCGTGGCGGTCGTCCGTGACGACGATGCGATGCTTCGCCATGCCCACCCTCCTGCGGAACTCCGCAGCAAACCTTACGGCGCGGACCGGGAAAAGTAAAGGGACTCCACCCGGAGGTGGCTCGGGCTGCTGGGGGAGGGCTCGGCCCGTCCGCCTGCTCACCTGCTGCCTGCCAGGCCGGGATCTCTCGCTTGATTTCCCGCCGGGGGGCTGTATAATGCTTAAACCGGTAACAAGCGATGCGACTCCAGAGTCCTGCGGGGCTGACGATCACTGCGCTGACGGCCGGGGACATCCCCGCCGCTCTGGCTCTGACCACCGAGCTGGGTTGGAACCAGACCGCGGAGGACTTGGGCCGCTTCCTCCGCTTGGCCCCGAATGGGGCCTTCAAGCTCGTGGTCGGCGGCCAGCTGGCGGGCACCGCCGTGGCCTTCGTGTTCGACGAGGTCTGCTGGATCGGGATGGTGATCGTGCGGGAGGCCTACCGTGGGGAGGGCCACGGGAAGATGCTCATGGAGCGATGCCTCGATCACGCCTCCGGCAGGCGCTGCACCCTGGTCCAGCTGGACGCCACCAGTCTCGGGGTGTCCCTGTATGCCCGGCTGGGGTTCAGGCCCGACTATCTGGTCGGGACCTGTAGCGGGCGGATCGTGCCGCCGGAGGGTGAGGCGGCGGTGGGCGAGCCATCGGAGGGCCAGCCCGCAGTAGGCAAGCCCGCGAACGCGGGACGAAGCCCGGGTTTGGTGCTGGCGCCCGTGCGCCTGGAAGACCTGGCGGAGATGGTTGCTCTGGAAGGCCAGGCCGTCGGGGCGAACCGGGAAGCGCTGCTGCGGGAGCTCGTCGGGAACCCGGCGGGCGAGCGCCCTGTCCCGGAGAGGGGCGTGCGCCGCGTCTCGGAGGCGGGCGGGCAGACATCTGGAAAGGCCGCCTGTCCCGGCCGGGGCATGGTGTGCCGCGGGCCTGCAGGGGATCTCCAGGGCTTCCTGCTGTACCGCCCGGGGCACCACGCGGTGCAAGTCGGGCCGCTCATCGCCCGTGATGACGCGGCGGCCGGGCAGGTGCTGCGCGGGACCTTGCGCAAGCTGTGCGGGTCGGTTCCGGAGTGCCAGGTGACTCTCGCTGTGCCTCTGTACAACCAAGGCATGCTGGCGGAGCTGCGACGCTGGGGTCTACCCGTTACCCCGCGTCTGACCCGAATGTTCCGGGGGCGCAAGCGGTTGCAGGCCCAGGAAGACATGATCTATGCCCTGGGCGGTCCGGAGAAAGGCTGATTCGGAATTCACAGCGCCGGTGGGCGGGTTTGTTGCGGGGCGCGAGCGGCGTTGCGGTGGGAGGTGACATGGCGAAGCTGGTTCGTTTTGGGGTCTCGATCGAGGAGGGTCTGCTCACGGCCTTCGATACCTTGATCGAGGCCAAGGGTTGGGCCAACCGTTCGGACGCCCTCAGGGGTCTCATTCGGGAGCTGCTCCTGGAGGTCCAGGTCGAGGAGGATCCGGAGGGGGAAGTAGTGGGAACCATCACCCTGGTCTACGACCACCACCACCGCGACCTGGCCAACCGTCTGGTGGATCTGCAGCACCGTCACCACCTGAACATCGTCTCTACTCTGCACGTGCACATCGACGAAGCCAACTGCCTCGAGGTGCTGGTGGTGAAAGGGCCCAACCGGGAGGTGCGCCGAATCTCCGACGCCCTCATCGGCACCCGGGGGGTGGAGCACGGCAAGCTCATCATCCACCGGGGCACGGGGGGGCTCGGTGCACCCACGGCCGGGCGTGATCACCAGGGGGCGGGCAGCGGCCGCGGCGGGGAGGGTCCTCACGGGCATCCCCACGAGCACGATCATCCCCACGAGCACCCGGGCCGCCGCTCACAGGACCAGGCAGACCATCGCCCGCACCATGAGCGGGCCGGCGGGGATTCCTCGGTCGGCCCTGCCGGAGCCTGACCGGGGGGGCAGGAAGGGGGGGCATCGCCTGGAACTGCGGGGCACGAGGTTGCCGTCTGCGGCACCGGGAGGAGAAACAAGTGCCAAAACGCTCCAGACGCAAGGTAGGGGTGCTCGGGGCTGGGGCCTGGGGCACCGCCCTGGCTAAGGTTCTGGCCGAAAGGGGGCATCGTGTCGGGCTCTGGGCACTGGAGCCGTCGGTGGCCCAGGAAATCAATCGGAACCGCGCGAACAGCCGCTACCTGATGGGGGTGAGCCTTCCGTCCGGGCTTGAGGCCACCACGGACATTCGCGAGGCCGCGGCCCACAAGGAGTACCTCGTAGTGGCGGTGCCTACCCC
>JAFGFV010000343.1 GCA_016930895.1 Spirochaetales bacterium
CGTGGCCATGTTCAACGAGAGCTTCTTCCTGCTCCCGATCGACACGGCCGGGGCGTTCCTCAAGATGCCCGGGGAGGCCACGGAGCTCCTGGTGCTGCTGAATGACCCGGACCAGCTCGACGCCTTTGCTGCACGCGCCAACCTCCTGCTCCAGGAGCTGGGCCGCTCTTCGCTCCAGGCGCAGCCGTGGGTCCGGATCAGCCGCATGTACTCATTCGTGAAGATGGCGGACACTGCCTACAACTTCGTGGCCCTCGTCTTCTTCATCCTCGGCTCCACCGTGATCGTGAGCACGACCATGATGGTGATCTACGAGCGTATGCGGGAGATCGGGACCGTGGCGGCCATGGGCATGACCCCGGGGGAGATCGTGCGGCTGTTCTTCCTGGAGGCCTTCTTCATCGCCTTGATGGCGGCCGCTGCCGGGTCCCTGGCCGGGATCGGGATCACGATACCCCTGTCCCGCACGGGGGTGGACCTGTCCGGTCCGATGGAAGGCATGAGCCTCGAGGTCAGCGCCGTGCTGTACCCGCAGCTCAATCTGCGTTCGACCCTGTTCGTGTTCCTGTTTTCCGTGGCCATCGGTTCCCTGGCCTCGTTCGTTCCCTCGCGGCGGGCGGCCAGGATCGAGCCGGTGGAGGCGCTTCGCGCCGTGTAGAACGACTGCAATCGGGAGGTACCATGAAGGCAATCATCCTGGCCGCCGGGCTCGCCCTGCTGGGGGCTGGCGTACTGTCCGCTCTTACCGCCGAGGAGATCCTGCGGGCCATGGAAACCAACCGCGTCCACGAGACCGAGAGCGCCGAGGGGTCCATGATCATCACCGACCGCTTCGGCAGCCGTGCCAAGACCTTCAGGTTGTATGCGGAAGGGGCGGACAAGGTGCTCATCGAGTTCACCAACCCGGAGGAGCGGGGACAGAGGATCATGCGCCTGGAGGACGAGATCTACCTGTACTTCCCCGACGCCGAGGAGGTGATCCGCCTCCAGGGCAGCGCTCTCAAGGAATCGGTGATGGGCTCCGACTTCTCCTACGAGGACATGACGGGGGAGCGGGAGCTCATCGACCTGTACCGGCCCCGCCTGGTGGACACGATGAGCGAAGGCGGGCGCCGGCTGTACGTGCTCGAGCTCGAGGCCCGGGAGCGCGGGGTGGCCTACCCGCGGCAGACGATCTGGGTGGAAGTAGAGCGCCTGGTGCTGGCCAGGGCGGAGTACTTTTCCCTGTCCGGGCGCCTGCTCAAGAGCCTGGAGGTCCTGGAGGTGGCCGACGTGGCGGGCAAGAGCGTGCCCGTGCGCCTGATCATGCGGGACGAGATGAAGAAGTCCTCCTCGACGGAGTTTGCCGTCTCCAATTTGAGGATTAACGAGCCCTTGCCGAAGGGGATCTTCAGCCTGGAGTCCCTGTCGTGGTGAGGCATCCCGTGCGGCGGGGGAGGGGCGGGCGCCCGGCCGCCGGCGCCGCTGCCTTGGGGTTCGTGCTCCTGCTCGCCTCCGCCCCACATGCCCGCGGGGAGGTCGAGCCCTCCGTGACCCTGACCGGCTACGGGGCGCTTGTGCGGGCGGGGGACTCGGCGGCCCTGCTGCCCCTGCTCAAGGGCAGCCTGGATCTGCAGTCCGTGGGCAACGAAAACGTGCGAGGCTTTCTGCAGCTCGACGCCTGGGCGGGGGAGGGCTTCGCGCTCTCCCTGCCCCGGGCCTACGTCAAGGTCCGGCTGCCCTGGCTCCGCCTGACCGTCGGCAAGACCCGGGTCTCCTGGGGAGAGGGCTTCCTGTTCAACGCGGGGGACGTGGTGTTCGGCAGCATGGGGCTCCTGGCAGGGGGCTTGAGCGAGACCGCGCTGCGGGACGAGACCACCTGGCTTGCGGGCGTGTACGTTCCCCTCGGGCCGTTCTCCTACCTGGAGGGGGTGCTCGTTCCCTACGAGCCGGTCGCCGCGACCGGCGGTCCGCTCGGGCTGACTGGGGCGGCTGGGCTGCAGACGGACCTCGCGCTGCTGCTGGACCCGGTGGCCCCAGGGGAGCTGGCCGGCGGGCTGCGGGGGGTGTTCCGGATCGGCGGGGTCAAGGTGGAGACCGGCTACTTCGGGAGCGGCCGGGCGGGAGAGCATCGGCCCTACCTGAGCCTCCAGGGACATCTGGGGGTGGACTGGTACCTGGCCGGGGCCTTTGTCATCCCCACGGCGGGCGCCTCCTGGGAGAGCTGGCCGGAGTGGATGGAGCTGTCAGCCGGGGCGTTCTCCCTGCACAACCTGCGGGGGGGGCGGAGCCTGTCCCTGCGCCTCGAGGCGGCGGTGCGGCCGGGGATGCGCTGGCAGGAGGTCGAAGGGGCGGAGGCCGTGGCGCTCAACGATGCCGCCGCCCGCGCCGCGGGGGCGATCCCCCCGGAGTACGGGCTGTACCTCTTCCCGGAGATCGCGTTTTCTCCCAACGACACGCTGTCCCTGCAGCTCCGGGCCCTGATCTCGCCCTTGGACGGCTCGGCCCTGAGCATGGCCGGTGGCAGCTGGAGCGTGTACCAGGGCCTGTCCCTTTTCAGCTACCTGAGTATCATGGGAGGGGATGCCAACGACCTGTACGCCTGGGA
>JAFGFV010000344.1 GCA_016930895.1 Spirochaetales bacterium
GCGCGCGCGGCGTTCAGGCTCCCGGTACCCCCGCTCTTGTAGAAGAAGATGCCGATCGCCTCCCGGCCGTTCCAGTGGAAGAACGAGGTCCGCTCCTTGACCCCCATCCGGACTGCGGCCACCTCTCCGAGGGTCACGAATGCGGAAACCGCAGAGGAGCCGCCACGCCCTTCCCCCCTCGCGGCCGCGAGGCCGGAGTATCTGCCGGGCACCCCTCCCGGGTTGCCCGCCGTCGCGACCGCCAGGGGGATCCCCCGCAGCGACTCCGGGGTCCGGACGCCCGTGCTCGCCTTGACCAGGTACTCCAGACCATTTTCGACGACGGTGCCCAGCGGCAGCTCGTACACGGAGGTCGCCACCGCCGCGGCCACCGCCTCGAGGGACAGGGACGCGGCTTCCAGCCTCCCGGCGTCGACTTCCACCTGCAGCTCCGGCTCGGACAGCCCCACCAGGCGAACCGAAGCCACCCCGGGAGCCTGCCGCAGAAGCGTGGCCAGCTCTCCGCGCACTGCCCGACTGATCTCCTCCAGGCGGCGTCCCTGGACCGGGACCACGGCCACGGCCAGCACCGGCGGATCCTGGGAGTCCTCGGTGAACACCAGGGGCTTGCGGGCCCCGAAGGGGAGGTACGGATACACCGAATCCACGGCTTCCCGCGCCTGGTCCGCGGCCCTCCCTGGATCAACCCCCCAGTCGAAACGCAGGCTCACCGCCGACAGCTCGTCCTTGCTCACCGAGCTGATCTCGCGCACGCCCCGAACCGACGCAAGGGCGTTTTCCAGCGGAATGGTGATCAGCTCCTCCACCTCCGGGGCCGGGATGCCGGGGTACTCGGTGATGACCCGCGCCACCGGGGTCGACAGGGTCGGCAGCAGCTCCCAGTCCAGGCGCAGGAAGGAGATGACTCCGAGGGTGCACAGGGACGCGTACACCATCAGCACCGACACCGGGTGCTCGGCCGCCTTGCGGACCAGGGTGCGCACTACGGTGCGGAAGCCTCGCCCGGCGGGGGCTCGCCCTCCGGCGGCAGGGGGTTGTTGTTGAAGACGAGCACGAACTCCTCGGCGAGGCGGTTCTCCAGGCTGTCCCGCAGCGTGTCCGCCAGGCGGATGGTCACCGTGCCGGCCGCCGCGATATCATCGGCCAGGGTGCAGTGCAGGCGCACGACGCTGCTGCCCGGGGCGGGAGACGGTTCCGGCGCGGGAGCGGCGGGGTTCACGGCGGCCTCGTGCCACTCAAACGCGAGGCACCCCCCGGTGGTGGACACCTCGAAAGCGTCGAGGAACGAGCCCAGATCGATCTCGGCGGTTTCGCCATGGCTCACATGGACATCGAGGGCCGCACGGCTCCAGAGCGTGTCGCCGAAATCGTAGTTGCCGCCGTACTCCAGGGCAAGGTACTGCGCCGGTTCCGGGGCGCTGAGATCCAGACACAGCTTCACGTACTCCACGGTCGGGGGCCGCGAACCCGGACCGTCCACCAGGAAGACGTACTCTTCGCCGAGGGAGGTCAGGGTGTAGACCTGCTCCCAGGCCAGGTGCTCGGCAAAGCCCACGATGCACTCGGGGGGCTCCTCGCTCCAGCTGAGATCCAGAGCCACCCGCGGCTGGATGCTCAGAGCGGTAGCCCGCTCCCCGGGCGGCACGGGACAGGAGAAGGAGACCCGCAAGCCCCCGTCCTTCTCGATGCCCAGATCCCGGTTGAGCGCCACCCCGGCGGAAACCGCCTCCAGCACGCCGCCCCCCGGCACGGTCGCCACTTCGGCAACCGCCGGCTCCTCGACCGCCGCCGCGGTGAACCAGGAATGCACGTCCTCCGCCAGGGTGTTCCCCGAGCGGTCGGTGATGCTCGCCTGCAGGGTCAGCTCGTATCGAGTCCCCGGGGTGTAGTCCGCCACGGGCTGGAAGACCACCTCCCGGCCCCCGGCGGACCACCCGAAGGAGCCGGGCACGGCGGGAAACAGGGAGAACCCCGCGTACAGGTTGGCCGGGTCGACGGCCTCCGAGAACTCCACCACGATCGGCTCCCGCGGGGATTCCACCACCGCGCCGTCGGCCGGAAACAAACGTACCACCGCAGGGCGCCGATCGTCGGCTCCCGTGCGGAACTGGAAGCGCAGCGGCTCGGCCAGGGAATTGCCGTCCACGTCCTCGGCCGCGGCGGACACGCTCAGCGTGTACAGCCGGCCGGCGGCCAGGGGGACGAGCGGCGTGAATCCGAGCAGGCGGTCCCCCTCCTTCCAGGCGAAGCGCCCTTCCCGTGCCTCGCTCCCCTCCTGGAGGGAGAAGGCCTGCTCGGTGGCGGTCCGGTTCATGACGCCGGAGAAGCGCACGCTCAGCTCTCTCACCGACTCCGGGTCGACCAGCTCGCGGTCCGGGTCGTGGGCCAGGACCTCCACTGGGCTCATGCGGAGAAGCCCCGGGAGAAGGGAACAGCCGGCGGCAGCCAGCAGTGTCACGGCCGCTGAGACAGTGAACGCGCTCCTGATCCCGACGCGTCTCACGGCGGCGCCTCCTCCCAGCGCAGGAGCTGCTCCAGGTCTCGTTCCAGCTGCTCCCCGCCGTCGGTGGCCACGCCGCCGACCCCGCCCCGGATGCGCAGCAGGTAGTAGACGGCGTGCGAAGGGGTGGACAGCTCGAGCCCCGCGTAGGTCAGTGACAGGCGAACGTCCCCGTCCCAGGAGAACCCGATCAGCTCCGGGACCGGGACCCCCGACGGCGGAAAGACCCCGCTCAGCGTGATCGCTTCCAGCACCGCCTGTTTCTCCGCCGAGGTTTCGAAGCTCCCCCCGGAGAGAGTCAGGAGCAGGTTGCACTCCCCGCCGGGTCCAAGGCGAACGGGCAGGGGCGCCACCGTGGTGTACCCTCCCGGCAGAATCACGGTTCCGTCGTCCAGAAAGGTCGTGGTGATCTCGATCCCTGCCGCCCGGGTCGTGAAGCCGACCGGAACGTAACCGTCCAGGCGGTTCCCGCAAGCGTCGCACGCCCGCTCCGACAGGAGGATCAGGTACGCGGTCCCGGCCTGATACCCGGCCTCCGGAACGAACACCAGGGTCTGGACGTCGGGCCAGTACAGAACGCCCGCGGCCGGGGGGCAGAGGGAGAAGCTCTCCTCGGTGGCTCCGGGCTCCATGGCCTCGCTGAAGCGGATGCGGATCGCTTCCTGAAGCCCCACCTCTTCTTCCAGAGAAAGCCCGGTCAGCGGGAACCCCGCCGAAGGATCGTCGAAGGCCGGCAAGATCTCCTGCACCGTCGGGGCCGCCGAATCCTCCTGTACGAGAAACACGATCTCCTCCGCCCGGGCCAGCGGGGTCCCCGCGGGATCCAGGAGCTCCTCGTCCAGCCGGAGGGTGTACACGCACAGGTGATCCCAGCCCTCCTCGGGCTCGGGGCAGAGATACAGAATGCGGTTGTCGTTCTCCCAGCGCAGCGAGTGCCGGGTGTCCGGGGAGAGAGACAGCCCGCGGGGCGCCGACAGCGGGTCCACGGGCCGGGAGAACTCGACCCGGATCTCCTGGTCTCGGGCCGCCATCCCGCCGGAGACCGGGTCGCTCTCCACCACGTACAGGGCCTCCCCGGCCGCGGAACCCACGAAAAAGGGCACGACCCGGTCCACCTGGTACTCCACACCCCGCTGGTCGCGAAAGCTCCCGGAAAAGGACATGACGTAGCGCCGGCCGTGGACCAGGGGCGGCTCCGGGACAAAGGCCACCCTCTGCCCGTCCCAGCTGTAGCGCCCGCTGACCCGGCCGCCAACGTCCGCGACCGTGAAGATCGCCTCCACGGAAGAGCGCTCGGGCACGATGGCGAAGCGGATCGAGGGGACCTGGTCCTGGGTGATGACCTGGTTCTCCCGCTCGGGAAAGTACACGGTCCCGGAAAGGTCGGGAACCAGGACCAGCGCGCAGGACCAGGCGAGCGCCGCCCCCGCCATCGCGGCGGCGGCCAACCCGGCCGCCACCCGGCCCCGTGCTCCCCGGACCCTCATGGCCTCACCTCGATCTGCGCGCCCTCGCGGAAAGTCGGCGAAGGATCGAGCACCACCGTGTCCCCGGGCTGCAGGCCGCGGCTGACTACGAGCCAGTCCTCATCCCGGTGCCCGGGCACGATCGGACGGCGGAACACCCGGCCGCCCCGCACCAGGAACACCAGGGAGTTCTCCTCCGGGTCCACCAGCACGGCCGAGGCGGGAACCACCACCTGCTCCGCGGGGTCGCCCAGGAAGATGCGCACGCGGACGAACATGCCCGGCACCAGCCGCCCCGAGGGATTGGCCAGGCGTACCCGCACCCGCGCCGTCCGGCTCTGAGGATTCACGTACGGAGAAATCAGCTCCACGGTTCCGGGGAAGGCTCGCTCGGGAATGGCTTGCTCGCCGCCAGGGTCCGGGCAGACCGCGGCCTCCTGCCCGACCGTTACCCTCGAAAGCTCCGCCTCGCTGATCTCGACCTGGGCGAACACGGTGTCCGTGTTGAACAGCGTGAACAGCAGGGTCTCCGGGGAGGCGCTCGCCCCCAGATCCAGCAGGCGGGCCCCCACGATCCCGTCGATGGGGGCCCTGACCGTGGTCTCCTCGAGGGACATCTCCACCCGGCGTAGCTCCGCCCGAGAGGCATTCAACTCCGCGGCGGCCACGGCCCTTTCGGCCGCCAGCATGCGCGTGTTGAGCTCCACCAGGGCCTCCCTGCGCTCCTCCGCTGTCCCGGGGACATCGAGCCCGGCAGCTGCGAGGTCCTGGTCACGAAAGCCGATCATCTGGATCTCCAGCTCGCTCTCCGCCTGGGCCACCTGCATCTGTGCGGCCACGTGGCGGGTCCGCACGCTCTCCAGCTCTCCCTCGGCCACCCCGCCGGCCCGGTGGAGCTTCTTCTTGTTGGCGTACACCAGTGAGAGGTTTTCGAACTCCGCCCGCCGCTGGGCCAGCTCCGCTTCGGCCTTGGCAATGCCCAACAGCCGGGCCTCGACTGCCATCCGTCCCTCGCGCAGCTTCTCCTCCGCCAGGGCCAGGAGGGCCTCCCGGGACTCCACCTCGGCCGCGATCCCCTCGCGGGCCACCCGGAGCCTGTCCGGCGAAAGGACCGCCAGCACCTGGCCCTTGCGCACGTGCATCCCCTCCTCCGCCTCCAGGGCCTCGACCACCCCTTCGGTGGTCGGAAACACGTCCGCCTTGTTCAGGTAGACGATCGTACCGAAGGTGTCCAGAAGCGGGCGGACCTGGCGGACCTCGGCCCGGGCCACGTGGACCGGCTCCCGATACACAGCCTCCTCCACGGGTTCACGGCGGGCACAGGCCGCCGGAGCCGCCAGCACTCCCCCGCACGCCGCCGCCACCGCAGCCGCCCGCAGGGCGGCCAGCGCCGAGCCTGCCCTGGTCCTCCCGCGGCCGTGCCGGCTCATGGGCCCCCTCCCTCCCCGCGGAGGATGGCCCGGTAGCTCGTCTCCAGCCCCGGCAGCCCGCACTGCTCCAGCAGCGAGACCTCCAGGTTGAAGAGCGTCACCACGCAGGCCAGGAGCTCGACGCGCAGGCCGGCCAGCTCCGCTTCCCCCTCCACGAGCTCCAGCCGGGTGATCTCCCCCAGGTCGACCATCAGGGACCGGACAGCCTGGGTCCGTTCCCCGATGGCCCGTTTTTCCCGCAGGAGAGCAAAGGCCTCGCGCTGGTGCGCGATGGACTGCAGCCGTTCCCGGACCGTGAACTCCAGGCCCCGCCGGATGGCTTCTCGGCGCGAGGCCGCCCGCTCCAGCTCCAGCGCAGCCAGGCGCACGGCCAGCATCCCCTCGAGGTTGTCCCCCACCCCAAAGGACCCGCTGATCCCCGCCGACCGCTGTCGTGGTCCCGAGGCGCCGACCGTGCTCGCTGCGGTGGCAGGCAGGACCGGAGCCGCGAACTCGAAGTCCACCCCCAGGGAAAAGCCGGGCTCGGTCAGGGGAAACTGCTCTCCGGCCATGCTGAGCTCGGCGCTGGCCTTGACCTCCGGCAGCCAGCTCAAGCGGCACTGCGTGAGCCGCATCCGCAGCCCGTAGAGCTCCACCTCCTGGCGCCGCAGCTCCAGGTTCCGGGACAGGCAGGCCTCGACGAACCACTGCGGCTCTCGCGTTTCCAGAAGGCCCCGGTAGTCTTCGTCTATCGTTCCGGTCAGCCGGACTTGCCCTTCCAAACCGAGGGCCTCGCGCAGCTCGAAGCTGCTGCGCTCCTCCGCCTGTCGCCTCCGGGCCAGCTCGAGCTCCTGGTCCTTGGCCGCCAGGACGAGCTCCAGATACGCAAGCTCCGTGATTTCTCCCAGGCGCAGCTCCTCGGCGGCGATCCGGACCTGGACCTGGATGTTTCGGCAGCTCTCCTCCAGGATCCCGCGCTCCAGCCGCAGCCTCAGGGCATCGAGATACAGGTTGGTCACCTCGAGGACCAGGGCGGCCCGGGCTTGCTCCAGGGCCCGGCTCTGCAGGCCCAGCTCGAGGTTCTGCACCCTGCACCCGCTGATTCGGCTTCCCTTCGCGAACAGGACCTGGCTCAGGCCCACGGAAAGGCGCTTGAGGCGGGAATCCGCCGCGCCGTAGACCACGGAGTCGTTCTGGGCATAATCCAGGCTCACGGCCGGGAGAAAGGAACGCAGGCTCAGGCGGGCCCGCTCGGCGGCGATGCTCCGCTCGAGGCGGGCGAAGCGCAGCTCGTCGCTCGCGGCGACGGCCAGCGCCACGGCGTCCTCGATGTTCAGCACGGTCTCGGCAGTGCCCGCCCCGTTCCCGCCTGCCGTAGTGCCCCCTGCTGCCCCCAGCGACCCGTCCCCACCCTGCAGCCCGATGGGACCCGAGGCCAGGAGCCCCGAGCATACGCATCCCAGCATGGCCGCGGCCGCCAGGGTCCGGATTCTCATCTCTGGAACAGTCCCAGGGCCCTGCGCATCAAATCGTACAGGTATGCGTGGGACTCGATGGTCTCGCGGGTGTTCTCGCTGTACAGCGCCATCGCGAGTGGCTCCTCGGAGCCTGACTCGTAGAGGCGCAGCTCCACGCTCACCGCGTTGAGACTGCGGTAGTCCCGCAGGAACTCGCGTTCCCGAACGCTCGCGTCCAGCCGCAGGACCGGACCCGCGCCCCCTTCCGGCTGAAAGTCCCGGGCCAGGATCAGCCGCAGGATGCCGCGGGCTTCCGACTCCAGGGAAGTGGAGCCTGCCAGCTTTTCGAGCGTGATGCTCCCGAGGGTCCACGCCCCCTGCTTCAGGGTTTCCTCGCGCCCGGGGGCGACATAGAGCTCCCGCGCGCCCCGCGGCTCGAAGAGAAGGCAGGAGCTCAAGACCGCCAC
>JAFGFV010000345.1 GCA_016930895.1 Spirochaetales bacterium
CAGGGTGGTGATGAAGGCGGCCACGGCCGTGACCGACGCGCCCATCTCCCGGAGGGAGCCGGCCAGGGGGAAGGAGATCAGGGCCGGAATGTGCAGCACGGTCCCGAGACCCGCCGCCAGGAGCACGCCGACGAAGCCCGAGCGCTCTCCGAGCAGGGCGGACAGCCTCTCCGCCGGCAGGAAGGCGAACAGCAGCCCAATCAGCAGCACCACCAGGAGCACGAAGGGCCCGAGGCGCAGCAGGGTCCGCAGCGCGGCCTTTAGGGCCGCCAGGGTCTTGCGGCGGTCCTTGGCCAGGGACACCCCCAGGCCGGCCACGGCCAGGGCGTTGATCACGATCACGGTGATGCTCACAGCGGGCTCTCCTCCTGCTCCTCCTCGTTCTTGCCGGCCGGCCTGAGCATGGCCGACAGGGTCCGCCACAGGCGCCTGCCGCGCGCGCGCAAGTCGCCGCCGTAGCCGTCCAGGCGCCAGCGGCTGACCACCAGGCGCAAGGCACCGGAGAGGATCAAGGCGGCCTGCTCCGGGTCCAGGTCGGGGCGGATTTCCCCGCGTTGGATCCCCTCGCGTACCATGGCCGCGATCCGCTGGTGGCCGAAGCCCATGGTCTCCCGGACCTTGGCCTCCAGCTCCTTGCGCCCCTGGCGGATCTCCTCGGGGAAGAGCAGGGTGGTGAGGGCCGGCCTGGCCTGGAAGAGCTCCAGGTGGCTGGTGATCACCGCCTCGAGGGCCCCCAGGCTGTCCGCGGCCTGGGCCTGGATGTCCTCGAAGAGCCGGCGGCGCACGCCCTCGAAGTAGACCAGGATCCCGAGCAGGATCTCGGTCTTGCTCGCGAAGTGGCGGTAGAACGCCGGCTCGCTGATCCCCAGGGTCGGGGCCAGGTTGCGGTAGGTGAGCTTCTCGATGCCCCGCTCGGCGATGAGCTGGAGGGCGTGCTCGATGATCTCGCTCTGCCGTTCGGTGAACTCGGCCACGGTCGCCTCCCCTTTCGCGCGAACCTTCAGGAGCCCCGGCGCTCCCGGGACCCCTTCGATGTTTATTAACGTTAACTAACATCCTCAAGATACCCAGGCGGCGGCGGCTCGTCAAGCCTTTCCTGCGCCCTGTCGCAAGCCCGGGCGCCCCGGCCGCGCTCCCTCGAACGCTGGCGCCGCGGGCCGAGGCGTGCGATACTGGCGGGCGCCGGAGGAGCCCCGAGCCCGAGGCGGGGGGCGGACCGGCCCGGAGGGTTCGCCGTGCACTACCTGCGCACGGCGGTCACGATCCTGGCCGTCTCCATCATCCTGCGGTTCCTGCTGGCCTCGGGACGCCGCGCCCCCGAGCGCCGCCGGGAGGGCGCGCTGGTCCTGCGCTACCCCGGCTTCGTGGCGGTGGTCGGCTACGTGGCCGTGGGATTCGGCGCCCTCATCGCGGGGGTGGCGGCTTTCCGCCTGGTCCCGATGACTGGGGAAGAAGCGGTCCCGTACCTCGTCCTCGGTTTCCTGCTCCTCGGGCCTCCGAAGGCGGGCCAGGGAGATCCGCTGGTCGGAGGTCGAGCGGGTCACCTTCACCTGGAGCTCGGCGCTGGTGCTGCACTCGGAGGGGACCCGGATCCGGCTCAACACCCTGCTGATGGGCTTCGACGGCTTTGTCGAGGTGATGAAGCGCAAGGTTGACCCGGGCCTCTACGGGCCGGCCCCGGAGCGCTGCGCGGCCAGCCTCGAGAGGATGGGCCGGGTGTAGACAGCTGTGGGGGCCGCTCTCGGGCTGCGCTGCCGCGGCCCGGCGTCACTTCGGCGGCAGCAGTTGCAGCCGGCCCCGCGCCGCCTTCTCCACCGCCTGCCGGTCCCAGAGCTGGCTGTGGTACTCGACGTTCCGCCACGGGTCGATGAAGTCGTCGTAGTGGCGGTGGGTCGGGTGGCCGCTCTGGCCCGTGGTATGCATCGACAGGGAGCGGCCAAGGTCCCCCAGGTCCACGATCAGGCGTTGGGAGACGATGTGCCGGATCTCGAAGGGCTCCTCGAACTTCCAGGCCGCGGCGTCGAGCTGGATGCTGCCCCCCTGGACCTCCACGGGGCCGCGGTTGAAGATGCTCTCGATCGGGCCGATTCCGGACTCGCCGAGGGTGGCGTTGCGGAACTCCGCGGTGTGCACCTCCCCCCAGCGCCACCTGTCCATCTTCTTGTGGATGTTCTTGACCCCGTAGCGGTAGCCCTTGACGAAGGCCCGGGCCAGGATCTGGTCCCGGGTCTCCCGCACCCCCGGGGTGCCCAGGTCGTCCCACCAGGGGTTGTCCGGGTCCCGGAGCAGGGTGTAGAGGGTGCTGTGGATGCGGCTGCCCGTGCTGGGCGGCCAGGCGTTCTCCGGGTACTGGTCCTTGAAGGTCTGATCGACCAGCTTCAGGAAGAAGCAGGCGTACAGGGCCGCCTCGGCGCTGTCCCGCTCCATCCGGTAGTTCCAGGCCAGGAGCCGCTCCCGGGCCTCCTCCATGGCCGCCAGCTCCCGGCGGGCCTCCTCTTCCGCCTTGAGGCGCTTGCGCTCGGCGCGGCGGCCTTCTTCGGCAGGCTGCTCTTCCTCGGGGAGGGCGGCGGCCGCGGCCAGGTCCAGGCCGCGGAGCAGGGGCACGGTGTCCGCCGCCGCGCGGTCGAACACGTCGCCGTGCATGCCCTGGATGTCCTCGATGGTGATGCCGTCGGTGTCCGCCTCGATCAACTCCCGGATGCGCCGGGCCCGGTAGCCCATGTCCCAGTCGCTGCCCAGGAAGTGCTCGTACTCCGGGCCGATGATGGGGTTGTTGGCCGAGGAGATGTAGCCCCGCTCGGGGTTGTACAGGAAGGGCATCTCCTCGAAGGGGACGTAGCCCACCCACTCGTACTCGTCCGTCCAGCCCGGCACCGGGGCGACGCCATCCCCGGCGGCCCGCACGGGGAGGCGCCCGGTGGACTGGTAGCCGATGTTGCCGTCCACGTCCGCGTAGACCACGTTCTGGTGGGCGATGTCCCACTGGCTCAGGGCGGCCCGGAACTCGTCGAAGTTCCCGGCCTGGTCGAGGTGGTAGACGGCCTGCACCAGCCGGGTGGGCTCCAGGGCGGTCCAGCGCAAGGCCACGGCGGTGAAGGCGGTGTTCTCCGGGAAGCTCGCTTGCGGGCTCACCTGGAACCAGGACATGCCCTCCCAGGCGGCGCGGTCGGAGAGAAGCGGCCCGTGGCGGGTGGAGCGCACCCGCAGGACATAGGGGTCGTCGGCCTTGCGCACCTCGATGGTCTCGTAGCGGATCTCCATGTCCACCCACTCGCCGTTCACCTCGTACTGGTCGGGGTTCTCGGGGTTGAGGCGCTCGATGTAGAGGTCCTGGACGTCCCCGTACTGGCTGGTGTGACCCCAGGCGATGCGGTCATTGTGCCCGGCGATGACGAAGGGCACCCCGGGGAAGGACAGCCCCCGCAGGTCGAAGGGGCAGGCCGGGGTGCGGCCGGGCCGGTCCTCTCCCTCCACCCCGTGCAGGCCGATCTCGTACCAGATCGAGGGCATCTGGATGCCCAGGTGCATGTCGTTGGCCATCAGGGGCTTGCCGCTGGCGGTGCGGCTCCCGGCGATGACCCAGTTGTTGGAGCCGAGGCCGGAGGCCCCGCCGGAGAACAGCGGAACGGCGGCCCTGCCGGCGCTTCCGCCCGGGGCCCCGCCGGCGCCCGCGCCTGCAGCCACCCGGGCCCGGCTGGCGGCGAGCTCCCCGGGGTCGACGGTGAAGGGCATGTCGCTGCGGTACGGGGAGTAGTAGTCCGCCCAGCCCTTGCGCCCGGTGGCGCGCAGGATGCGCAGGGCGGCCCGCTCGGTGGTGTAGTTGGCCCCCAAGTCGAAGGCCATCATGTTGCCCCAGGTGATGGAGTGCACGGGGGTCCAGGGCTCGATCTCGACCTTGACCCCCTGCAGGCCCAGGAGCAGGAACTCCAGGCCGAGGCGGTGGGCGGGCCGGTTCAGGATGTAGGCGTTGACCCCCGCCGCGTAGGCCTCCAGCGCGGCCCGGGAGCCCGCGTCCATCCCCTCCCAGCTCTTCTGCGCCGCCTCGGCCACGCCCAGGGTGCGGACGAACTTGTCGGTCTCCAGGGTGGTCTCCCCGAAGAACTCCGAGAGCCTGCCGGCGCCCAGGCGGCGCCAGAACTCCATCTGCCAGAAGCGGTCCTGGGCGTGGACGTACCCCTGGGCGAAGAACAGGTCGTCGCTCGTGCGCGCGTAGATGTGCGGCACCCCCCAGCGGTCCCGAAAGACCTCCACCGGGGCGCTCAGGCCCTCCAGGCGCACCCGGCCCCGCGTCTTGGGGTAGGGCAGGCGGGTCAGCACGACCCAGGCGCCGATCAGGATGAGCGCGACGGCCCCCACCGTCGCTCCCGCGATCACGAGCCTGCGCACGATGCGCTTCATGGCAGTCCTCCGGTGCGGAGAGATACCACTAATTCTCGTTCGCGGGAACGGCGCTGTCAAATGAAAATGAGCGCGGCAGGCCGGGGCGATCGGGCTCGGCGCCTTGCGCTGCCGCGCGGACAGCCTCCTCGGGACCTCTGGGTCCTCGCTGGATCCTCTCATGCTCTCTCACTCGACCCATGCCGGCACCGGGACGGCCGCGTCGGCATCCGCACCACCACTCCGACGGCCGGCTGGATCGCCCCTCCCGCGGATCACGGCAGCCCGCCAGCTTCGTCCCACTCCAGAGCATGCCTGGTGTCGAAGACGGCTTTCTCCGGAAAGGCCCGCGTTTCTTGGAGCTCGAAGCTTCCAGCGTTCTCCAGGGTTGCCTCGGCGGGTTGCTGGTCAACATCGAACCGCCGAAGGCGCGACGGAGAAGTCGGCCCGCATCCGGTCAAGCCTCGCCCGGCGGTTTTCGCGGGTGCCTGGCGGGCCGGGTACCGATCAGATCCGAGATGTCCCCAACGATCCGCGAGACTCTCTTGCTGGAGAGCGAAGGGGCCGAGTAGCGC
>JAFGFV010000346.1 GCA_016930895.1 Spirochaetales bacterium
CGCTGGGGAAGGCGCTGGTGACGGCGCGACTGCGCCCGTTGGGCAGGGTTCTGGTGCCGGCCGCAGCGGCCCTCGTGGCCGTGGTGATCACGCTAGGAGTCCTCCGGGGAACCGGCCCGCGCGAGGCGGCGGAGGTTCGGGTGCTGTTGGTGCTCGAGGCCCCCCAGGCCACCCAGGTCTCGGCGGTGGGGGACTGGAACGGCTGGGATCCCCAGGCGCATCCCCTGAGTGACCCGGACGGAGACGGCGTGTGGACAGTGGAAATCCGAGTGCAGCGTGGCGCGGAGCTTCGCTACCAGTTCTTGATCGACAACCAGCGGTGGGTCCCCGACCCGCGCTCGCCCTTCCAGGTCGACGACGGCTTCGGGGGGACGGCGTCCGTACTGCAGACTTAGGAGGGTTGCGCGATGAAGGCCAAAAGCGGGAGAATACGGAGGCATTTCGCGGCGGTGGCCGCGGTGCTGGTGCTGCTCGGGCTGGGCGGCTCGGCGTGGGCGCAGTCTGCTGTTGCGGGCTTTCCCGAAGGGCTCGACGCCGAGCTTCGGAGGCTCGGCTGGGATCCGCAGGAGATCCGGCAGCTTGCCCAGGAGCCTGCCGACTGGGGCGGGCTTGCCTCTCGCCATGCCAGGCTCACGGCGGAAGCGCTGCACTACGCCCGGAGCGAGGACGCCGAGATCGGGCCTCGCGAGCAGGTCCAGCTGGCGCTGGCCGCCTGCTCCATGATTCGGGAGATGGAGTCCCTCGGCTACGACGAGGGTGTGACGGCGCGGGCGGTGTTCGCGGGGGTCAGGGCGAGCCTGGGCGAGCTGGCTGCCTGGCGTTCCGGCCAGGGCGGGGACGATCTCGGGGAGCGGCTCCGCAGCCGGATGCGCCAGGAGCTGCACGTCCTGGCGGCTCGGCAGGTCAAGACACAAGCCCAGGAGAGAGCCAGGGCGGAGCGTAGGGACGACGTCGAGGGTCCCAAGATCGGGCCGGGCCCCGGCCAGCCCCCCGGCGGGAACTGACAGCCCGAGGGCTTCGGTAGTAGGGCCAAAGGAGCATTCGGGGTAGCGTGGCTGGAGGAATGCGGCCGCCCAGGGTCGGGATTGCGGTCCCGGCGGATATTCTCCTTTTCTTCTTCCTGTTCTTTGTCCTTTTCGGCGGTGTGGGTCCGCTGGCTGCCGACGAGCTCGAGGACGTTCTGCGACGGGGCGCGCTGGAGCCGGCGCGCCGCGAGGAGCTGCGTTCGCTCTTCGACCGGGCCGCGGGGGAGGGAATCCCGCCGCAGCTGCTGCTTCCTCGCCTCGAGGAGGGGCTGGCCAAGGGCGTGCCCCCTGGCCGGCTTCTCGGCGCCATCGAGCGGGAGGTGGCCTTCCTGATCACGGCCCGGCAGATACTGAAGGAGGAGGCCGCGGCCCTGGGAGGGGACGAAGCCTCCTGGGCCCGGACCGCAAACCTGCTGGCAGGGGGGCTGCCGGAGGCGGAGGTTCGGGCGCTGGCTCGGATGGCCTCCGCGCGGCCCCGGGAGTACCGGGCCGCGACCTACCTCTATGTTGCCCTGGTCGACTGGGGCCTCCCGGGCGCCGCGGCCGCGGAGTTGCTCGAGGCTCTGCTGGGTTCGCAGCTCCCGGGAGAGGAGTTCGGCGGGATCGTGGAGCTGTTCGTGGCGGGGCGCAGCGCCAGGGTCTCCCCGGAGCGGCTTGCCGAGCGGATCCGCCGGGCTCTGCCGCGGGTGCGGAGCCTCGAAGATCTCAAGGCGCTGGTGCTGTACTGACGCCCCGGGGGCACGGGGTCTGGAGGATTCAAAAAGATGCGACGAAGGCGAACGGCATTCCGGTGGACCCTGGCAGCCTTCCTGCTGCTGTTCCTGGGCTTCCCGCCGGCCAAGGCGGTTGCCTTTCCCCCTGCCGTGGTGCTCGGGCTGTACGGTTCCGGGTTCTGGTTCTTCGAGGACGATGTCTCCGGGGGCGCCGAGCCCCTCGCGGAAGGGGCTCTCACGGCCAGCGTCCTGGGCGGCTGGAGGAGTGCCCTGCCCTGGGGCGGCTCGCTGGCGCTGAGCGGGGACGCCGCGCTGAGCTGGGTCCCGCCGGGGAGCGGGGGGCTGTACGATCGGGAGTCCCTGCAGTTCCAGCTGTACGCTCCCCTCGGGGGCCTGCGGCTGGAGGTGGACACCGGGCTGAACGCTTCCGGCCTGGGCACCCAGGAGGGCCTCGCGCCGTACCTGAGACCCTCCTGGAGCGTGGCTGGACGCTGGCTCGGAGAGCCGGGGCCCTGGCGGCCCTTCCTGGGAGCCCGCGGGCATCTTCTCCTGCAGGTCGACCAGGAGGAGTCCGCCGATGAGCCCGGCGACGAGGACGCGTTCTACCAGGGCGGGGTCCTGGGGGTTGCGTTCGTTCCTTCCTTCGAATCCTCCTATGAGATCGCCGTGGAAGCAGGCTGGCAGCGCTGGCTCGAGCAGGTCCTCTTGGACGCATCGGGCTCGCCCACGGCGGTTCCCCGCGAAGACGCGCTGGCGCGGCTGCGCGCCGGCGGGCAGTGGCTGCTGGGATACTTCGCCACGGGTGAGCTGTCGCTCGAAGGTGGGCTGCGCTGGTCGAACGCGAACCGCCTGACCGGGGACCCGCCCTCCGTGCTGGAGGCCAACAGCGAGAGCCGGTGGTTCGGGGAGTTGCGGGGCGAGCTGTCGTGGAGCCCCCGGCGCCAACTGGGGCTGGAGGGGGCGGGCTTCCTGCTCGGGGAGTGGTACCTGGAGCGGCGGCTGCCGGCGCCTCTCGCCGGTCCGGTTTCCGTCGTGTCCGGGGGCCTGGACCTGCGCCTGGACTGGACGCCGGATGGCCGGTGGTATTTCGTTCTGGATGCGTCCGGCCTCGGAAGCTGGTCGCTGGACCCAGGGGAACGAGGGTGGAACCTGCACCTGCAGGCGGGGTTGGAGCTCAGCCTGTAGCGCGGGGGTCCGTTGAGGGGCTGGAACGCAGGAGGGCGAGGATCTCCTGGGCCCGGGCGAAGCCCAGGCCGGTCGCCCTGGCCACTTCCCCCGGGTCCGCCTTGAGCAGGTTTTCCACGGAGCCGAAGGCGGCCAGGAGCTGCCGGCTGCGCTTGCGGCCGATCCCCGGGAGCGCCTCCAGCACCGAGGTGCCCAGGTCGGCGGCCCTGAGGCGCTTGTGGAAGGTGGTGGCGAAGCGGTGGGCCTCGTCTCGCACGGCCTGCAGGACCCGCAGGGCTTCCGAGCCTTCCGGAAGCACCAAGGGCTCGCTCCGGTCGGGCAGGAACAGCTCCTCGTGCCGCTTGGCCAGTCCGACCACGGGGACCTGAGGGATGTCCAGAGCCTTGAGCATCTGGACCGCGGCGCCCACCTGCCCCCTGCCGCCGTCCACCAGGACCAGGTCCGGAAGCTGCCGGTTCTCGTTGGTCAGCCGGGTGTACCGCCGGGCCACCGCTTCGCGCATGGCTTCGAAATCGTCCACGCGGCCATCCAGAGAACGGATGTGAAAATGCCGGTACCCGCTCTTGTGGGGCCTTCCGTCCAGGAAGGTGACCAGGGAGGCCACCGTGCGCTTGCCCTCGAGGTGGGCGATGTCGAAGCCTTCGACCCGGCGCGGCACCGAGGCGAGCCCGAGGGTCTCGCGCAAGGCCTCCAGCCCCGCCGCGGGGGCGCTGGTTTCCCGTTCCAGGGTGAAGCGCGCGCCCTCCGTCGCCATCTCCACCAGGCGGCGGTGCCTGCCCCGCTGGGGCACCCGGACCGCGATTCGGCTGCCCGTGAGCTGCCGCAGGAAGCGTTCGATCTCGGGAGCCGGAGCGCCGGCCGCCGCCGCCGCACCGTCCGCGCCCCCCGCGGCGCCCGCCCCCGCCGCGGCCTCCGCGCCCGCGGCCGGGTCCAGGCGGCTGCCGTTCCGCTCCCCGGGCAGGTAGATCGTGCGGGGCAGGGTGTCCCTGCCTCCATAGTACTGGCCGAGGAATTGGGGCAGAAAGTCGTCCGCGGGCGCATAGTTGTCCAGCAGGAAGGAATCCCTGCCGACCAGTTTGCCCGCTCGCATCTGCAGCACCGTAAGCCGGATGCGGGAGCCCTCGATCCAGTAGCCCAGGTAGTCCCGGGATTCCGTCTTGAAATCCACGACCTTCTGCTCCTCCGAGAGCGCCTGGATGGCCGCGATCTGGTCCCGGTACCCGGCGGCCGCCTCGTAGGCCCGGGCTTCGGCGGCCTTGGCCATCTTTTCCCGCAGCTCCCGCAGCAGCCCTTCGGTCTTGCCCGACAGTAGCATCCGGACCTTCTCCACCCGCTGCGCATACTGCTCCCGGGTGATGCGGCCGGCGCAGACCCCCGCGCACCGGCCGATGTGGTAGTAAAAGCAGGGCTGCGGTTTCGCCTTGACCGGCCCGCGGCACTTACGTAGCGGGAACAGCCGGTCGATCAGGTTGAGATACAGGTCGATCTGGCTGACCTGCGGGAAAGGCCCGAAGTAGCGCGATCCGTCGAAGAGAATCCGCCGGGTCCGGTACACCCGAGGGTACTCCTCGGCGGTCAGCTTGATCACCGGGTAGGTCTTGCCGTCCTTGAGGTTGATGTTGTACTTGGGCTTCCACTGCTTGATCAGGTTGTTTTCCAGAAGCAGCGCTTCGCCCTCGCTGCGGGTCACGATGCACTCCAGCTCCGCGATCCTGGACTGCAGATGGCGGGTTTTGACGTCACGGGAGGTAGTGAAGTAGGTGCGCACCCTGCGCCGCAGGCTCTTGGCCTTGCCGACATACAGGATTTCTCCCCGGGCGCCCTTGAACAGGTACACCCCGGGCTCGTCGGGCAAATTGGCGGCCTTGTCCTGGAGCTCCGGCCCCGGGAGGTCGCCTTCCAGTGGGTTCATGTTCCGCGGTATCTCAACCGAATATAATCTATAGAAGAAGCTGTGAAAAAACAAACTCGGTGCTTTCTTCTCCTGGCTGCCCTCGCCACGGCCGCCGGCCCGCCCGTGCGGGCCGCGGAGATCGTGAAAGCGGCTGGGCGCGGGGACGGATGGGAGGAATTCCGGCTGGAGCATCTCGAGCCCCGGCCCGGTCGCTGGAACACCCTCGACCTGGTCCTGCCCGACAACCAGTACCCTCCCACGGCGGCCACGGATCTGCTGCTGCACTTCGACACGGCTTCGTCGCTCAGCGTTGGCTCCGTCGACCGAAGCGGCCATTACCGCCTCACCGAGGCTCGGGCCAACCTGTCCGCGAGGGTGACGGCCATGGGCGAGGGAGCCGCGGCCTTCTCCGGTCCGGACCGGGGGCTGCGTCTGCAGGGGCTTCCGGGGGCGCTCTTCGCTGCGGGAAGCCTGTGGGGAGACTTCTCCATCGAGTTCTGGCTCTACCCGGCGCTGCTCGCCGACGGCGAGCAGGTGCTTTCCTGGGCGGGCTCCGGGTGGAAGGACGGGAACGCGGTCCCGCAGAGGCTTGCCTGCACGGTGGAGGACCGGCGGTTGCGCTGGTCTTTCGACAACCTGTTCGCGCGGCCCGGTGGGACCCCCGGCGGTTTCTCCCTCCAGGGGCTGACCCCCATGATCCCGAGGACTTGGCACCACCACCTGGTGCGCTACGACGTCACCCGCGGGCTCCTGGAATACCTGGTCGACGGCGTTCCCGAGGCGGTGATCCATACCACCGAGAGCGGGGGGGAGCAGGGCTCCGTATTCGTCCCGGCGGTCGGCGAGGCCCGTTCCGGGGAGCTCTGCTTGGGCCCCGACCTGGTGGGCTTCCTCGATGAGCTGCGCATTTCCAGGGCCTTCGTGGAGCAGCCGGCCCTGGTCCGCTACGCGGGCCGCACCGGGGTAGCCACGAGCGGCCCCATGGATCTGGGTTACACCGGCACGCGGGTCAAGAGGATCGATGCCGTCTACGACACTCCGTCGGACTCCGCGGTATATTTTTCCTACCGTCTCTCGGACCAGGCGGACCCGGGCGAGGGGGAGGAGCCCTGGCGCCATTTCCGTCCGGGCCAGGAGCTTGCCGACGCCCGGGGCCGCTACCTGGAGGTCAGGGTCGAGCTGCTCCCCGACGGCGGGCGCTCCAACACCCCGCGCGTTTCCGAGGTGCGGGTGGTGTACGAGCAGGACCTGCCTCCCCCGCCTCCCTCGGGGCTGTACGCCGCGCCGGAGGAAGGGGCCGTGCGCCTGCACTGGAACACCGTCAACGAGGCGGACGTGCGGGGGTACCTGGTGTTCTACGGGGACGAACCGGGCAACTATCACGGGACGGACAGCGACTTGGGCCCCTCCCCCATCAGGGTGGAGGGCAACGTGTCGGAGTTCCGGATCACCGGCCTGCGCAACAGGAAGCTGTACTACTTCTCGGTGGTGGCGTACGATGCCACCGTCCCGCCGCACCGCAGCCCGTTCTCGAAGGAGACCAGCGCGCGGCCGGCGGAGATCCACGCGGCGGGCCTCCCTGGGGGCGAGGCGCTGCCATGAACGTCCGAGACCTGCTCGCCCGGGCCCGCACGGCATTCCGGATCGGGGACTCCCGCCTCGCGGAGCACCTGCTGCGCCAGGTCCTGGAGGCCCGGCCCCGCATGTCCCAGGCCCACAACCTCCTCGGCCTAGTCTACGACCGCGCCGGAGCCTACCGACAAGCGGTAGAGCACTTCCGGCGGGCCATTGAACTGCGCCCGAACTACGCCGAGGCCTACAACAACCTGGGAGTCACCCTGCGCAAGCTCGGACGCCACGAGGAGGCCATCGCGACGCTCACCAGGGCCCTCGAGCACTCCCACGATCGGGCGGACGTCCACTACAACCTGGGCAACGTCTACAAAACCCTCGGACGCTCCGAGCAGGCCATTGAGCACTTCAGCCGCGCCATCGCCGCGAACCCGGGCTTTACGCCGGCGTACAACAACCTGGGCACGGCCTACGAGCGGCTGGGCAGAATCGGGGAAGCCGTGGGCGCCTACCGGCGCGGCCTGGAGATCGACGCGAATCATCCCCACCTGCACTACAACCTGGGCATCGCCCTGCAGAAGACCGGGAACCTGGCGGAGGCGCAACGGGAGTTCGAGCAGGCCCTGCGGGTCCGCCCGGGCTGGGTGGAAGCCATGAACAACCTGGGGGTCGTGTACCAGCAGCAGGGCCAGAACCGCAAGGCCCTGCGGGTGCTGCAGGACCTGCTCAGGGTCGATCCGGACAACCTGCAGGCGCGAAACAACCTGGGGGTGGTCTATGCGGAGATGGGCGCCGCCGAGCAAGCCGCGGGCTATTACCGCGAGGCTCTGAAGATCAACCCGGGCTACGCTCCCGCAGCGTCGAACCTGGGAAGCCTGTTCGAGCAGGGAGGCAAGCTCTCCGAGGCCGTGGAGGAGTTCGAACGCCTGGCTTCCTTGAGTCCCGACAACCTGGACATGCGCTATCGCCTGGGCAAGGCATACCTCGAGCTGGAGCGCTTCGAGGAGGGGGCTGCGGTCTTGCGCGAAGTCCTGGCCCGGCAGCCCAACC
>JAFGFV010000347.1 GCA_016930895.1 Spirochaetales bacterium
TCCGCCGGCCGATTCGGCGCTCGGCAGGAAGAAACCGAACTCATTGCGCGACAGCCCGAACTGCCCCGCCACGTCCTCGGCCTCCCCGTCCGGCTCCATGCCCACCGACAGGATTACCCGATCATATTCCAGGATGGTGTGGTCGCCCTCGGGGTTCTCGACCATGAGCTGCAGCGCCCCGCTGGCCATTCGTTCGACCCGGAACGGGACGCCGCGAACCAGCTCGACCCCCAGGGACTGCAGCTCCCCGCGGAGGGTGGTGAAGCTCTTGTCGAAGCTCTGCAGGTCGATGTAGAAGACGGTGATCTGGGTCTGGGGGCTGCGGTACTTGAGCAGCCGCGCCAGGCGCAGGGCGTAGGCGCAGCACACGGCGGAACAGTAGTTTCTGCCGTCCTCGGGATCCCGGGAGCCCACGCACTGGATAAAGGCCACCCGCTTGGCATCCGGACCGAGGGACATCTGCCGGCTCAGGATGCTTTCCGCCTCTTCCCCGGTGAGAACCCCCTCCAGGCGCCCGTAGCCGAAGCGCACCTTGCGGGAAGCGTCGTAGACCTGGTGCCCGGTCGCCACCAGGACTCCGTCTGCGGCAAAGCTGAGCTCGCTCGCGGGCTCTCCTGCGGTGATGGCGCCGGCCGGACAGGCGTCGGCGCAGGCGCTGCAGGGGACCCCGCGGTGCAGGCGGCAGCGTTCGAAGTCAACGGCATACTGCACGAGCTCCCCCTTGCCGAGTCGCTCGATGCACCCCTCCGGGCAGGCGGCGACGCAGGCGTCGCAGGACAGGCACTTGCCGTAGTCTATGGCCGGATTGGAGCGTACCACCCGCGCCGACACCTTGCTGCCTCGCCGGACCTCGCGGATGCGGGCCCCCACCGTGACGTGCAGCTTGGGCTGGCGCAGCGCGTCCCGCAGGCCGCTCACGGCTACGCAGACCCCGCAGCGGCTGCACCCGTCGGTGGCCTTGCAGCAGTAGTCGAGCACCTTCCCGCCAAAGCGGCTTTCCCGCTCGATGATCTGCACGTCGTTGCCCAGCCGGGCGAGCTCCAGGCCGGCGGCGCAGCCGCTCACTCCGGACCCCACGATTAGAAACTTGCTCATCGCATCCCGTTCTTTCGTCGATGCCTCAAGAGGTCACCGGTGCTGATGGTGATATGCCGACGTTCCCCGTTGCCGGGGAAGTCAGGCCATTATAAGGGATACCCGGCCCAGGCATTGGTAGTTTCGTAGTTTTCTTTGGTACTGACGTGCGGTTTTTGGCTGTTTTTCTAACAAAAACGGTCAGATACGGATCTTCGCCATCCCCGGCACCGGGGCGCGCTGGGGACTCTGCCCTGGTTGACACACTCGAGGCGGCGCCGCAACGCGTCACCGCCTCGAGCTGCTGGCTGCTACAGGGTCCCGCTTCGCGCCGCCGAGATGTAGTTCATGCCGAAGTGGTCGTGGCCCAGCAGGAAGGCCTCGGTGATCTTGAACGGTTCACTTGCGGGGTCCAGGGCGTCGAGGTGCGCCTGGCTGATCTGCAGCGGATCCACGATGCCGCCGTCGAGGCCGCGCTGCACGCACAGGTAGGTGAAGACCTGGTTGATGAGCTTGCGCTTGGGCATGCCGTAGCTGATGTTGCTCAGACCGGGGGCAAAGTGGATGTCATCGCCGTAGCGCTTCCGCAGCTCGGCGATGGTGTCCAGGATGAGCACGCCGTTGTTGGGATCCACCGACACGGGGAAGACCAGAGGGTCCAGGTGGATGTCCGGCATGCTCAGGCCGGCCTTCTGCAGCAGGCCCACGAGTCTTTCGAGGTTCGCCAGGCGCTCCTCCTTGGAGGTCGGCATGCTCTTCTCGCCGCCTGCCCCCGCGATGACCACCGCCCCGGCATCCTTGGCCAGTTCGATTCCCTGCTGGCGCTCGAGGGAGACGGAGTTGATCATGGGCTTGCCTTTGCCGGGGTCACAGGCTTTCAGGCCCAACTGAAGGAGCTCCATGTTCGAGCTGTCGATGCTCAGCGGCTTCGTGGAGACCTCCTGGATCACCCCGACAACCCAGCTCAGCAGGTCCCGGCGCTCCTCGACATCGGTGCTGAACTCGTCAACGTTCACGTCCAGGTAGCAAGCGCCGTGGGCCTCCTGCACCTTCGCCATGTAGTGCAGGTACTCGATGCCGGCCTCCTGGTCCTTCCCTGAGCCGTACATGCCCTGCCACATGGCCGCGGCGGCGTGCTTGAGCTTGCCGGAGGCCCAATCGCTGGACTCGAGATACTTGGCCGGGACCGGCATGTGCTTCTCCTTGCCCCCGTCGGTGTACGCGATTACCTGCCTTCCGTCGTCGAGGGCTTTCACGAAGTTGCCGCCGACCTTGTAGATGCGGGTGCAGTGGATGTTCTCTCCGACCGCTATGAAGCTGCTCTTTGCCATAAGTCGTTCCCTTCGGTATCTTGAGTTCCGGTATGTCGAGCTCCGCGCCAGTGCCGTCGCGAATCCTCGACATCCGCGAGACACCATAGCAGCAGGGCCGGGTTTGTGCAAGCGTGCCCTGAAACGGCGCGCCCTGCAACACGACCCGGTGCCCCGCGAGAAGCTCTATCCGTAGGGCGGACAGTTGCGGCCGGGCGCCGGGGGGTGCTACACTCGCGGCGCCGCGATCCCAGGGGAGGGCTACGAGAGATGGAACAGGAAGTGCTGCTGGCATTCGGGTTGACCCTCATGGCCGGACTGGCCACGGGGGTGGGCAGCGTCCTGGCCTTCTTCGCCCGCAAGACCAACACCCGCTTTCTCTCGGTGGCCCTGGGCTTCTCCGCCGGGGTCATGATCTACGTGTCCATGATCGAGATCTTCCCCAAGGGCATGGAGGAAATCGCCGGGCAGATGGGCCCCCGCCCTGCCGCCTGGCTGACCGTGGTCTCCTTCTTCGGGGGCATCGCCGTAATCGCGCTGATCGACCGACTCGTCCCCAAGGCGGAAAACCCTCACGAGGTACGCAGGGCCGAAGAAATGGCCCGGCCGGCCCCGCCCGCCGAGGAGCGTAAGCTCATCAGGATGGGAGCGTTTGCCGCCCTGGCCATCGGGATCCACAACTTCCCGGAGGGGCTGGCCACGTTCATGGCTACGCTGGAGGACCCGTCGGTAGGCATCGCCATCGCGGTGGCGATCGGTATCCACAACATCCCCGAGGGGATCGCCGTGGCCGTACCGATCTACTACGCCACGGGCAGCCGCCGCAAGGCCTTCAAGTATTCCTTCCTGTCCGGGGTGTCCGAGCCCCTCGGGGCGCTCATCGGCTATCTGATTCTCCTGCCCATCATGAGTGACCTGGTCATGGGGGTGCTCTTCGCCGTGGTGTCCGGGATCATGGTGTTCATCTCTCTCGACGAGCTGCTCCCCGCGGCGCGGGAGTACGGCGAGCACCATTACGCGATCGGAGGGCTGGTGGCCGGCATGGCGGTCATGGCGGTGAGCCTGGTCCTGCTGTAGCGCCGGCCTTCCCCGGGAGCCGTTTCCTGCACTTGCACGAATGCGCCCGCCGGGGCACTATGGCAGGGACCGTTCGCGGCCCGAGGACCGCGGGGCGCAATCTGCGTTTGAATCCGAGACGAGGAGCGAGAAATGGCAGCCAAGATCATCAACGGCAACGAGATCGCCAAGCAGATCCGGAGCGAGCTTCAGAAGGAGATCGAGGAACTGAAGAGCAGGCACGGGGTCACCCCGGGTCTGGCGGTGGTTCTGGTCGGCGACAACCCGGCCTCCCAGGTGTACGTGCGCAACAAGAACAAGTCCGCCCATGATATCGGCATCTACTCGGAGCAGCACAACCTGGACAAGACGGCCGCCGAGGCGGAGGTGCTGGCCCTGGTCGAGCAGCTCAATCAGGACCCCAAGATCCACGGCATCCTGGTGCAGCTGCCCCTGCCGAAGCAGATCGACGAGAAGAAGGTGCTCAACCTGATCCATCCGGACAAGGATGTCGACGGCTTCCACCCCATGAACCTTGGACGCCTCATGGTGGGGGAGCCTCTGTTCCTGCCCTGCACTCCCTACGGGGTTCTCAAGATGCTGGAGTATTCGGGCGTGGACCCCAAGGGCCAGCACGTGGTGGTGCTGGGGCGGAGCAACATCGTCGGCAAGCCCGTGGCCAACATGCTGGTGCAGAAGGCCGCGGGGGCGGATGCCACGGTCACGATCTGCCACTCCCGCACCCGGGACCTGCCGGCGGTGACCCGCCTGGGGGACATCCTCATCGCGGCCATCGGGCAGCCCGAGTTCGTGACCGCGGACATGGTCAAGGAAGGGGCGGTGGTCATCGACGTGGGCATCAACCGGGTGGAGGACCCCTCGAAGGAGAAGGGCTTCAAGCTGGTCGGGGACGTCAAGTTCGACGAGGTCGCCGAGAAGGCAGCGGCCATCAGCCCGGTTCCGGGCGGGGTCGGGCCCATGACCATCACCATGCTCCTGTACAACACCGTGCAGTCGGCCAAGCACGCCCTGAAGGGGTGAGCCTGAACCCGGTCTGGACGCAAACCTTCCGCGGACGCTGATGGGCGGACCCTGGCGGCCGCTGGCCGCGGACAAGCTGGCGGAGATCGCGGAGAGATTCGGCAGGATCTTTCCCGCGGCCGGGCACGGAGACCTGGCCGAGCGGGTCGGGGCCGCCTGGATCGAGGAGCTGCGTCGGGTCTGGAAGGACAAGGACCCCGCCGTCAAGGCCCGTGACCAGGGCTACCGGCCCGACGAGCCCCTGTCGCGGATCGAGCAGAAGACCCTGGTCATCGCCTATGCCGACAGCGTGCGCCGGGCGGGGGAGAGCCCTTTGGCTGCCCTGGACGCGTTCCTGGCACGTTACTTCCCCGCGGTCCGGGGCCTGCACATGCTGCCCAGCTGCGCCGTGGTGGAGGGGCGCTTCAACGACGGCTACTTCTCCCAGGTGGTGCGCAACCGCGTGCACCGGGGCTTCGGCACCGACGAGCAGTTCTCCGGGCTCATGGGGCGGCGCTTCTCCATGACCGATTTCGTGTTGAACCACGTGGACATCGAGAACCCTGTCTTCCAGGCCTTCCTGGACGGGGACGATCAGGCAGGGCGCTGCTTCTACGTCTTTACCGAGGAGGAGTATCGGGAGCATCTCGCCCGCGGGGACTTCGCGCAGGTTTACCGCCCGCGCCCCTTTCCGCTGTTCACGATCTTTCGCCGACGGCCGGGGGACCCCGCCTGCGCCGCCATGGGTCTTTCGGGGCGCCTGGAGGAGGTGCAGCGGCGCCTGGCGCCGGAGTGCGGCGGGCAGGCCGTGCCGGTGCCGGTGCTCGGCGCGCTGTACCTGTTCGGCAAGATCAAGAACGACCAGATGCTGATGGACCCGGACTACAAGCTGCTCCTCGCCTTTCGGGAGCACCTGAGCCAGGGGGGGAGGGTGAACCCGGATGCGCTGTTCGAGGTGTCCCGGACCCAGGAGGTCCGGCACGTTCCCTACGTGTTCGAGCCCGGGATCGCCGGCCGGGGTGACCTGCTGCGGGCCATCGGGATGGACCCCGGGCTGGCGGAGCGCTTCGCGGCCCGGGAGCAGGAGGTGTTCGGCCTCGAGATACGGGCCCTGACCACCTTCAGCCACGTGCAGGTGGACCTGAACACCGGGACCCTGGAGGGGCTGATGATGCTGGCCCGGGATTTCGCTTGGTACCTGTCCATGGACATCAACCTCCTGCGGCTCGATGCGGCCAACTACGCCTTCAAGAAGTGGGGAACGAGCTGCTACGGGCTTCCCGAGGTCACTGAGCTCATGAACATCCTCTACCGTTCCATGGAGGCGGTGTCCCCGCGGATGGTGCCGAACCTGGAGGTCAATGACAAGCTCGGGGCCATTCTGGCGCACATGGCCGACCCGGCATCCCCCCCGCCCATGATGTACGATTTCCACCTCCCCTGCGTGGTGCCCCTGGTGTTCAACGCGGGCACCACGGCGGTGCTGCCCCGGGTGTTCGCCATGATCGGCGCCTACGAGCTCCCGCCGTCGAGCATCCGCTTCAGCGTGGTGGAGAGCCACGACGGCAAGTCCGTCCGCGGTAGCATGGACCTGCTCACCCTGTCGGAGCGGCAGACCCTGGCCGAGGTCGTGGAGGCCAACGGGGGCAGGATCAAGTACAAGGCGGTGCCCCCCGGGCAGATCGGGCTCGGGGAGTTTGAAGAGGTATGCCGGGAGGCCGGGATCGACGAGGCGGCCGCGCGGGCGGCGCTGTTCGAGCCGGGATCGGGAGCCGTGGCGCGGCTCCGCCCCGGTCTCCAGGAGGCGCCGGCCATCCTATCCGCCTTGGGGCTGGGGGAGCGGCAGGCCCGGCAGAAGGCCGTCGTGTTCTTCCTCGACAAGGTGATCCGCGGGCGGGAGCCGTACGAGCTGTGCTGCTCCACCCGGGACTGCCTGGTGCGCCTGGAGGACCCCGAGCTGGAGGCGGCGAGGTACCTGGCCTTCTATACCCTGGCCTTTGCCCTGATGGGGCGGAACGTCAAGTCGGTCTACTTCAACGATCTCCTCGCCCTTCCCAACGACCACGAGCGGCTCGGCAAGAGCGGAGAGCTGCGGGACCTGAAGCGCACCCGCTCCGCGTACGAGACCCTGGCGGCCCGGATCGGAGATCCGGACAGCTTCGAGCACCGGGTGGCCGCGGGGATGAACGACCTGATTGCCCTGGTCGACTGCGACCCTGCCCTGCACTGCCGGGGCAGGGAAGCCGAAGCGCTGGTCCCCCGGGGGGAGACCGCTCCCGGTGGCACGGCCCTGATCCACTGCCGCCGGGCGGAGGAGCACTCTCTGATCGCGGTGAACGTGCGAGGAGACCGGCAGCGCCTGCGGCTCGACGCGGCGGCAGCCGGGCTGGGCGGCGAGCCGGTGCTCTACGACAACCTGGCGCGGCGGCCCTTCGCGGTGGGACGGGACGGGGCCCTGAGCTTGGAGCTTCGGCCCTTCCAGCGCCTGTGGCTGAGCCGCCGCCGGATCCCGATCGACCCGGGGCTGCTCGTCAGCCCGGGGTAGAACGTCCCGGAGGAAGCGGCCCTCCCTCAGTTCAGAGGCAGCCCCAGGGCGACCAGCTCCTCCTTGACCCGGTCATAGACCGCCTGGTGCTCGGGGGTGGGGCGCAGGGTCTTGACGTCGTACAGCTCCTCGAAGGGCTGGCCTTTGGGCGAGCTCTCCAGCTCGATGCGATCCTTGTAGCTGTCGAAGAGCTTGGCGACGATGCCTGCGGCCTTGTCCCGGGACAGGCCTGCGGCGGCGTGAGCCACCTCGGCGAACAGGCGGGCCATCAGGGGACTCACGTTGTTGAATCCCAGGGGCTCCGCCGGCCTCGGCCCGGTCACGTTGCTGCCGCTCGTTACCGCGCACAGGCACAAGGCCGAGAACTCCCGGGGGTACTGAGCTCCCTCTTCGCCGTTGCCCGGGCGGCCGGAGGTGGTGTGGCTGGTCGTGGCGATGATCCGGCTGTTGCGGGCCACCGCCTGGTTGGCCAGCGAGGCCAGGAAGAGGGAGTGGGCGTTGGTCTGCTGCTTGAACTTGATGTGCTGCGGTCCGATGTGCACGATCTCGCCCCCCAGCACCGCCGAGGCGATGAAGGAGGCTGCGGCCACCACGGCGGTGCCGGCGGGGTCGCCGCCGTAGCCTCCGACCAGGGGGGTGAAGGCCAGGTAGATCGGGCAGCCGTAGGCCTGGTAGTAGGCCAGGCGGGTCATGGTCACGTCGTCCACCTGGAGCTCAGAGATCAGAACCATGGCGCGGGGATCGGTGGAGCGCAGGCCCCAGGCCTCGTTGGTGCAGGCGATCTCGTTCAGAGCCATGACTGCGTGCCCGGTGATCGGCATGCCCGGACGCCCGGCGCGGCGGACGGCCTCCCGGGACCACTGGCCGTAGAGCATGGCCGCACGGCTGGAGAGGGCCGAGGTGGGGCGGATCATCTGGCCGTCCAGGACCTTCAGATACCCCGGAAACAGCAGGCTGTCGATGAGCCGTTCCTGGGCGAAGGCCTCGTTCAGGTGCACGAACATCTCCTCGCTGGTGTCTGCGTTGAACGGACCTCCGAACACGAAGGGCCCCCGCGGGTCCTCGACCTCCCGGTGCCAGGCGGTCACTGCGTCCTTGCCGGCCCCCATGGGCAGACGGTCCGGCACGAAGCGCAGGGCGTCGTCGATCTCCGCGGCGGACAGCTCGATGACCCGCTTGGAGTTCATACTGAAGATACCGCTCTGCAGCAGGAGCTCCCGACCTGCCTGCCACAGGCGGTCGGCCATGGCGTCGTCCAGGTTGAGCAGGGTCTTGCCGTCCCAGCGAATGTCGTGGCTCTTCTGGAGCTTGATCACCGCGGCGGACACGCGCTTCATCAGAAAGTCGCCCGCCTCCATGAGGGGACCGGTCTCGGCGCGCTTGGCGATCTCCTTGAAGTTCATTTGGCCCAAGCCTCCTTTTTCGAATCCAGGAGCTTGACGGCCTCGTACGCTCCCCGAGCGTAGCCGTCCGCGCCGATCTCGTCGGCCCATTTCTGGGTCACCGGTGCCCCGCCCACGATGGCGAAGTACCGCTCCCGCAGGCCCTTGTTGCGCAGGAGCTCCAGCACGTCGCGCTGGTAGAGCATCGTAGTGGACAGGAGGGCGGACATGGCCACGATGTCCGCCTTGTTGCTCTGGGCCGCTTCGATGAAACGCCCCGACTGCACCTCCACCCCCAGGTCATGGACCTGGTAGCCGTTGGCCTGGAGCAGCGCCGCGACCACGGTCTTGCCGATGTCGTGGATGTCCCCCTCCACGGTGCCGATCACCACAATGCCTTTGGTCTCCAGGGTGCCTCCGCTGGACTTGATCGCTTCCTCGAGCACCGCCATTCCGGCCTTCATGGCGTCGGAGCCGAGCATGAGCTGGGGCAGGAAGATCTCCATGCGGTCGAAGGCATCCCCGAGCTTGCGGATCGGCTCGGCGAAGCCTTTTTCCACCGCCTCCAGCAGGTTCAGCCCGGCGTCCACGGCCTCCCGGGCCGCGGCGACCGCTGCGTCGCTGTCGTAGTCTTCGATGGCCTTCCTCATGCGGGCGTAGATTTCCTCGGCGTTTGCCATATGAATCTCCTTGTCTTGTAGGATCCCTGCTACGGCAGGTCGCGGCCCAGCAGCCCCAACCGGGTCCCGATTCCCTGTCGGGTCGCCAGCTCGTAAACCTTGTGACACAGACAGACGTCCTCGATCGCCATGCCGATGGGCGAGAAAAAGATCCTCTCCTCGGGGCCCCGACGTCCCGGGCGGTCGCCGCAGAGGATGGCGCCGATCTCCGCCACGTCCTGCCTCCGGATCCGCTCCTGCCGGATCATCAGGGCGATGACCGGGGTCTCCCGGTGGAGCACATGATCGATGCCGTCCACCACCACCAGGTCGGAGTTGGTCACGACCTCGAACTCCTCCTCCTGGTAGGAGCCCACCGCGGCGAAGAAGCTTCCGGGCTTGATCCAGGCGTCCTTGACGATGGGCTCGTCGGCGACGGTCACCGTGACCACCACGTCCGCCTCCCGGACGGCATCCTCGGCGCTGGCCGCCGCCCGGGCGGTGATCCCGTAGCGCGCGGCGGCTTCGGCGGCAAACTCTTGGGCCGCCTCGCGGTTAAGGTCGAAGGCGCGCAGCTCTTCGAGTTCGGGCAGCACCGCCTTGAGGGCTTCCAGCTGGGTGCGAGCCTGCACACCGGCCCCGATCATGGCCACGGCGCGGGAGTCCGGCCGGGCCAGGCAGCGCGCCCCGACCCCGGTGACCGCCCCGGTGCGCAGCGCCGACAGCAAGGTGCAGTCCATGACCGCCAGGGGGACGCCCTTCCAGGCGTCGTTCAGGATGAACAGTCCCGTGGCCCGGGGCAGCCCGTAGTCCCGGGGGTTCTTGGGAAACCCGGAGATCCACTTGATGCCGAAAACGTCGTAACCGCCCCCCACGTAGGCGGGCATGGCGTTGCCCCGGCCCCGCTCCCGCTCCCCCAAGTCCAGGACGGTCTTGTAGGGCAGGTTGACCTGCCCCTCATGATGAAGGCGGAAGGCGTCCTCCACCGCCGCCAGGGCGGTGGCCATGTCCACCCCTGTGGACTTGACGTCTTCCTGGTTCAGGTACAGGAACTCGATGTCTGCCATGGTTGCTCCGATTACTCCTTCCGGCTGCGCTTGGCTTCCCGGGCTTCCACTTCCCGGACGATGCGCTCCAGCTCGGCTTCCACCTGCGCCGGCAGCGGCTCCACCTGGTGCTCGGCGAGGATGCGCTCGACCTCTTCCCGGGCCCGGTCCACCATGCTCTTGGCCCCTGCATCCAGCCAGCGCTCCCGGGTCTGACGGTTGGCCAGCCTGGGGAGGAAATGCTCGGGCTGGACGAACTGCATGGTGTGCTTCTGCTTGAGGAAGTGTCCGCCGGGCCCGACCTGGGCCACGACCCCGGTGGCCAGGGTTGCCTCGTCCACCCTCACTCCCTCCAGTGCCCGGTAGACCCCCTCGATGATCTCGTGGTCGAGGACCAA
>JAFGFV010000348.1 GCA_016930895.1 Spirochaetales bacterium
CCCGTAGGACTCAGGTTTCCTCGAGCAGGGAGGCACCCTGGGCGGCCGCCTCGATGAGCGTGGCGGCGTCGAGTTTGCGGAACGCACGCTGCATCCGCCCGAAGTCCGGTCGCACCACCGGATGGGGCGGCGCAAAGAGGGTGCAGCAGTCCTCGTAGGGCAGGATCGATGTCTCGAAGGTGCCGATGCTGCGGGCCACGCGGATGATCTCCTCCTTGTCCAGACCGATCAGCGGTCGGAACAGGGGCAGGGTGGCCATGCTCCCGGTGAAGTGCATGCTCTGGACGGTTTGGCTGGCCACCTGACCCAGGTTTTCCCCCGTGATCAGGCAGTGACATCCGAGCATGCCAGCCATGCGCTCCGCAATCCGCATCATGGAGGCCCGGACCAGGAGCGTGGTCTGTTCTACGCGGGCCTGGGCGCGGATGCGCAGCTGCAGCTCCGTGAACGGGACCGCGTACAGCCGCAGGCCGGGAATGTATCCGCGCAGGATACCCGCCAGCCGCACCACCTTGTCCCGGGCCTGCGGCGAGGTGTACGGCGGAGTGTCAAAGTACACCGCATCGATCTCCAGTCCCCGCTTGCCCATGAGATAGCCTGCCACGGGTGAGTCGATCCCTCCTGAGAGCAGCAGCAGCCCCCGGCCGCTGGAGCCTGTCGGAAGCCCTCCGGGCGCAGGCTGGGCGGGACCTGCCAGGGCGGCCCGCTTGCGGATCTCGACGTTCAGGACCCAGTCCGGCCGGTGCACGTCCACCTCGAGGTCCGGAAGGCGCTGCTTGAGGAAGGCCCCCAGGTCGCAGGCGATCTGGTATGAGCTCAGGGGGAAACTCTTGTCCGAACGGCGGGCCTCGATCTTGAAGCGCCGGCCATGGGAAACGAGGAGCTCTTGCGCCATGCGCCCTGCCGCCTCACGGATACGATCCATCTCCTTGTCCACGAGCAGGGCGCGTGAAAAGCCCACCAGCCCGAAGGTCCGCCGGAGCACCGCCGCCACGCGCTCCGCCTCTTGGCCCGGGACCTCCAGGTACATGCGTCCCCACTCGCGGGAGCTCAGGCATTCGACCCCGCTCAGCTGCCCCCGGATGTTCTCCTCGACACGGCGGATGAAGGCGGCCCGATTGCGCCCCTTGAGGGAAAGCTCCCCGTATTTCAACAGAAAGAGAGTGCGGCCCGCGTTGTCGTCTGCGCTCGTTTGTCCCTGCACCGGCGGCTGCTTCCTTTCCCTTTGGGCCCTGCCCCGCCTATCTGGACGCCACGCGCAGCAGCTCGGGCAACCGGCGGGCGAACGCCGACAGGAGTCCGTCGATGTCCTCCGGTCGGGTCGAGGGGCCGAGGGAAACGCGCACTGCGGAAAAGGCCACCCGGCTGTCGATGCCCATTCCCTCGTGGACCCGGAAGCGGTCCTTCTTGCGCGAGGAGCAGGCGGAGCCGGTGGAGATCGCGTAGCCTTCTTCCTCCAGGACCCGGACCAGGACTTCGCCGGGAACCGGCGGAAAGGCCACGTTCAGGATGTACGGGGAATAGTCCCTCCCGTTGGCAGGCCTGCTCGTGGGAACCAGCACGGCTCCCTCGACCTCCTGCAGGCCGCGCAGCAGCCGTTCCATCAGGGCCTCCACCTGCCGGAGATTGTGCTCCATGCTCCCGCAGGCCCTCTCCGCGCTCAGAACCAGGCCGTGGATCCCCGGCAGGTTCTCCGTGCCGGGCCGCCGCGCCCCTTCCTGCCCGCCCCCGACGTAGAGGAAGTCAGCGCGCGCATTTCGCCGAAGGTACAGGGCGCCGACCCCCCGGGGCCCGCCGATCTTGTGCGCGCTGATCGACAGGCTGTCGACCTCGAGCTCCTCCGGGCGCACCGGGATCTTTCCGAAGGCCTGAACCGCATCGCAGTGAAGGTGGACCGTGCGGCCCGAACGCCGGCGCAGCTCCCGCAGGGCCGCGCTGACCTCCGCCACGGGCTGCACCGCCCCGGTTTCGTTGTTGACGAGCATGAGCGCCACCAGCCTGGTTTGCTCGTCGATCCCGGCGGCAACCCGCCGCGGATCCACGCGTCCGTCGGGACTCGCGGGGACCATGGTCACGTCGTAGCCGTAGCGGCGCAGGGCCGTCGCCGGGTTGTAGACGGAGGCGTGCTCGACGGCGCTCAGGAGGATCCGCGGCGCGCTTCGCCCGGCCGCGGCCTGAGGGGGAGTCCCGAGGGGAGTTCCCGCGACCGCTGCGGTCCCCGGCTGAAGGAGGGAAAAGATGACCATGTTGTTGGACTCAGTCCCGCCGGAGGTGAAGATGATCTCTTGGGGCAAGCAGCCCAACAGCGAGGCCAGTTTGCGGCGGTCCTCCTCCAGCAGCGCCGCCGCCTCACGGGCGCTGGCATGAATAGCGGAGGGATTGGCAAAGCAGCGGGTGGCGGTCGCCGATACACTGTCCAGGATCTCCGGATCCGGCGGTGCGGTCGCCGCCCAGTCCAGATAGACGCGGCTCATGGGTACCCGGCCACTATAGACGAGTATCGGGCCCCGATCAAGGCGGCACGCCCGGCGGGGCGCGCGGGACAGAGGCGGGGTTCGCGATGCCCGCGAGAGCTGCGCAACCAGCGGCGCCCGGGACAGCGGCGTCCGTGCTCTTGATCGAATCCGAGGTCGGGGTTATGCTATATAGCACTTATGGACAAGATCTCCGAGCTGGCAGCCATGCTCAAGGCATGTGGTCATCCATTGCGGCTGAAGATCCTCTGCGCCATCCAGAGGGGCGAAGAAACCTGCGTTTCCGAGCTGTGGAGCTGCCTGGAGCGGTCCCAGCCCGTGGTGTCGCAGCACCTGGCGGTGCTCAAGAAGCGGGGCATCGTTCAGTCCCAGGTGCAGGGCAACCGCAGGGTTTACAGCATCACCAACCCTTTCATTCAGAGCCTCGTCTCGTCTCTGGCGGACTCCGTGAAACCCCTCAAGAACGACCGGAAGAAGTGACGGGCCGGGGCAGGGTTTGCAGGTTCCCCCTTTTGTGCTTAGATTAGAGCGGTGATCGACATGGGAATGTTTTATCTGTTTCCCTTCGGCATTCTCGTTCCGGCATTGCTCATCTTCCTTCTCCTGCGCTTCGGCAGCCGGATATTCGGCGAGTTTTTCCGCAGCGTCGATGGGCGCCGCCCGCAGGGCGGCTGGCTGAGCGGCGATGCCTCTCGGCAACGGGAGGTCCCCACGACCTTTGGATCGGTGCGGCGGCAGAACCTGGAAGCCAGGATCTTCCGTCTGGCCTTCAAGCGCAAGGGCAGGATCACCGTGTCCGACGTGGTGCTGGAAACCGGCCTGGGCATCAAGGAGTCCGAGGAAGCGGTCAACGCGATGGTGGACGGGATCCGGGTCCGCATGGAAGTGGACGACCGCGGCCTGGTGGTCTACGAGTTCCCGGAGATCATGGCCCGCTTCGAGGGCCGCTGATGCACGAGTGGGCTTTGGCCGAGGCTGTCGTCGCCTCGGTCGACCGCATCCTGGAGGAGCATCAGGGCAGGGCCTTGCTGGCCGTGCATGTCCGCATCGGGGAGCTCCAACACATCGAGATGGACGTCTTTCGGGAGGGGTTGCGCATCCATCTCGACGAGCGCCCCTACGGTATCGAATCCTTTCACTTCGAGACTGAGCCCGCAGGGTTCCGCTGCAACGCGTGCGGCCGGGAGTGGTTGCTGGAGAGCGTCCAGGGATTGGGGGAGGACGAGCTGGAGGCCATCCACTTTCTGCCCGAAGCGGCCCACGTGTACCTGCGCTGTCCGGACTGCGGGAGCCCGGACTTTGTCCTGGCCTCCGGCAGGGGCGTGGGGATCGCCTCGGTGGATCTCGAGGGTCCGGATTGATCGACCCGCGCCTGGATATCATCCAGAAGCGTCTTGAGCCCGTCGGGCGAATCTTGGTGTTCGCCAGCGCCAAGGGAGGGGTCGGCAAGAGCTTCTGCACCGCCGCAGCCGCCCGGGAGCTGGCCCGCAGGGGGCTGCGCACGGCCGTGCTCGATCTGGACTTTCAGGGGGCTTCCGCTCACCTGTTTCTCGGTACACAGCTGCGTTTCCCCGAGGAAGAGGCGGGGATCATGCCTCTGCCTGTGGCGGAGCACCTCGAGCTCATGAGCTTCGCCGCTTTCAGCCGCGAACGGGCGGTCCCGCTGCGCGGTGAAGGGGTGCGCGAGGCCATGCTCGAGCTGCTGGCCATCACGATCTGGAGCTCCCTGGACTTCCTCCTGGTAGACATGCCTCCCGGCATCGGCGACGAGCTGCTCGACCTCCTGCGGTTCATGGGCCGGGGGGAGTTCGTAGTGATCGCCACTCCCTCGAGGGTAGTCGTGCAGGTGGTCGAGCGGCTGCTGGAGCTGCTGGGCTCGCTACGGGCCCCCGTGCTCGGGATCGTCGAGAACATGGCCGGGGCGCGGACCGGCGTGCCGGCCCGCGCCGTGCCTGCCGAGGATCCGGTGGGGGATCTCGCCCGACGGTACGGCGCGCCCGTTCTCGCCAGCCTCCCGTACGTGCCCGGGGCCGAAAGCCGCCTGCGCGAGCCGGGTCGAATGGACGGCACCCTGGGACCGGCCGTGCGGGAGCTGGTGGACGCTCTGGCGCGCTACCGCGATTCCACCCGCGGGGCGGGCGGCTGAGCTGCGGTGAGGCTCGCCAACCGGATCTTCTTCAGCTTCCTCGGGATCATCCTCCTGTCCGTGGCCGTGAGCGCCGCCATGGGCGCAGTCCTGATTTCCGACGCCGTTCGATCGGAGGCCATGGCCCGGGTGGAGCTGGGGCTCCAGGAGGCGCGTTCCGAAGTCCAGAACGGTTTGGACTCCCTGGCGGTATCCGCCCGGATCCACGCCCAGGGGCTGGCAGCGGACCTGGCCGGGCCGGAGCCTCCGGACTTCGTGTCGGTCCACCCGGCGGGGCTGCCCAGCTTCCTCAGGAAGCATGGTCTGGCCGCGACTTCGGGACAGACCGGCTTTCTCCTGCTCTCCCGCGAAGACTTCGAGCGCCTGGGCTACGAGCCGAGCTTTGCCCAGAGCAGTGCGGCCTGCGACGACGGCAGCCTGCTGTGCCAGTTTGCGGCCGCCGAGGGAACGAGCGGAACGGCCGTGGCCTTTCAAGTGCTCAGCGGCAACGAGGCGTTGGTGCGGGACCTGCAGGAGAGCCTGTTCGGAACCCAGGTGTACGCCGGCAAGCCCTTCGGCACGGTCACCATCTTCTGCCGGGACGTGCGGGTGGCCACCACGGTTCTCGGCCCGGAGGGCGAGCTGGCCGTGGGAACGCGGGTCTCGGCAGAGGTGCGGGAGAAGGTCCTGGAACGGGGCGAGACCTGGCTCCGGCGGGCCTTCGTGGTGGACTCCTGGTACCTGTCCGGCTACGAGCCCTTGAGGGACCCGGGCGGGCGGAACATCGGTATCCTGTATGTGGGGGTCCTGGAGCGCAAGTACAAGGACCTGCGCAACCGAGCGGTCGGAGTCCTGTCGGCCCTGGTCGTGCCGATGCTGGGACTGGCGCTCCTGATGGCCTACTTCGTTGCCCGCGGAGTGGTGCGCCCCCTGTCCGAGATGGTCCGTGCGGCGGGTATGGTCGGCGACGGAAGGTTCGACGGCCAGGTGGGGGCGGAGGCGGGGGACCGGGAGATCCGGATCCTCGCGGAGGCCTTCCACCGGATGCAGCAGGCCCTGAAGGAGCGCGAGGGCCGGCTCAGAGACCGGGCCCGGGAGCTGGACGAGGCGAACCGGGACTACCAGGAGCTGCTGAGCTTCGTGACCCACGAGCTCAACAACTCCATCGGTTCTCTCCTGCTCAACGTGTCGCTCCTGGCGGAAGAGCCTGAACGCCGCATGGACCCGGATTCGCGCTCCCTGGCCGAGCAGGTGCTCCGGGACGTCGAGCGCTTCCGGGACATGGTGCGCAACTACCTGAACCTCTCTCGACTCGAGAAGGGGACCTTGCGCTACCGGCCGCAGACCTTCGACTTGCGCGCTCGCGTCATCGAACCTGCGGTGGCGCGCCTGGAGCGCTGGATCGTCCACAGGGGCTTCGCGGTCGAGTGGGAGTGGCCCGGAGAGGTCGCGGTCCATGGAGATCCGGACCTGTTGGACATCGTGTACAGCAATTTCGTAGTCAACGCCCTCAAGTACGGCCGGAGCTGGATTCGCTTCTCCGCGCGCCGCGAAGGCGCCTCCTGGGTGCTCGGGGTCGCCAACGGCGGGGCGCCGATTCCGCAGGAAAAGATCCCGCTGCTGTTCCAGAAGTTCTCGCGGTTGGTCCAGTCGGACGACGGGGCCGGACTGGGGCTCTACCTGGTGCGCCGCATCATCGAGCGGCACGGCGGGGAGGTCTGGTGCCAGTCCGAGGAGCGGGAGGGCACGAGCTTCTATTTGAGGATTCCCGACCGGGCGGAGGATCCCCGACCGACCTGAGGATCCCCGACCCGCCTCCGGATCCTGATGCTAGGCAGGCGTCTCGAGGCAGGCGTTCCAGACGATGGCCCCCGCGACCAGGAACAGCAGACGCTCGAGCTGCATGAGTTTCGGGTCGAGCACCGCCTCCCCCAGGTAGGGGGCGACTTCGGCCCCGGCGGCCTGGATCGGGCTGGTCTCCAGCAGCTCGGCGGCCAGCGCCGCGTAGAGCTTGCGGTTGCGGTGGGGGAGCCGGTTCAGCAGCTCGTCCAACAGCTCCTTGGGGATGCGTGGGGCGACGGAGGCCGACACGGTGTCCTGGAGCAGCGAGATCCCGACGCTGGCCCGTTCCAGGTAGGCCGAGTATTTCGGGTAGAACCACTCCCCCATGCCTAGAATGCCTGCCACCGACAGGATGATCTCGTCCCGGACGTAGGGCTGACTCTTGCCGGACAGACGGCGCAGCAGCAACGGGACCCCGCTTGGCTCGTGCAGGATCTCGAGGGCAGACGCTCCGTGGATCAGCAGGCGGGGATTGGCGGTATCCCGAATGAGCTCGCAGATCGTCGGGACGCTTCCTCGATCGCCGAGCTGGGCGAGAGAGATCATGCTCGCGCCCGCCAGAAAGAAATCCTGGGACCGGAGCGCTCGTCTCAGCACCGGAGCTGCCTCGGCGATGCCGCGCCTGCCCAGGATTCCCGCCGCCACGTGCGCGGTGGTGTAGGGGTGGTTCTTGACCTCCGACATCAGGACCTGGACCGCCTGCGCATCCAGGGGAAGCTGCTCGAGGGCCTGGAGGGCCTCGGCGCGGATCGTGAAACGGGGGCTGCGAAGGTGGGACACGATGTCCTGCAGCGGAAGCTCCGAATGGCTGTCCGCCAGGGCCCGGATGGTGTCCTTCTCCTCCGCCATGGTGCGGGTCTTGTCCAGGCGCTTGAGCAGGCTGATGGCGCGCAGGTCCCGGGGGGAGAAGATCGCGGCCAGGGCATCCAGGGTGGGCACCGCGCCCAGGTTCTTCAGCCCGCCGAGCAGCACCAGCAGCACCAGCAGTCCCGCCGCCAGGGCGCCGAAGTAGATCCGGAAGGCCGCCGCCTCCCCCAGCCCCGGCAAAGAGTCCAGCCACTCCAGGGCCGCGCCGCCCAGCAGCGACCCCCCGGCGCCGGCGCCCCCCAGGGCCAGGTAGAAGACCAGACCCAGGTTGAGCCGCTCTTCGGGCTTGATGGCCGAAAGCAGGTAGGTTTGACCCGCATTGAAGATTCCGTGTTGCCCCATGCTGTGAAAAAAGAAGACCGCCGCCGCGAATGCCCAGACCCCGAGCTGCGAGCTGAGCGGAGGAGACACGGCCATGGGGACGACCACCAGGATCAGGATCCCGGCGAACAGGATGTACAGGGGCTTGGCGCCCAGACGGTCGATCACGAGACCGCTGATCAGGGCCATGAGCACCGCTCCAGCGCTGCCGAACACCGTGAAGAAGAGCAGGACGTTGTCCGGCTGCTGGTACAGTCTCTTGAAGTACACCACCAGGAACGGCGTGACCATGAAGATGATCAGGTTGGAAAAAAAGAACAGGACGATGAAACGCCGGAAGGGGCGTTGCCGGAAAGCCGCCGCGAAGCCCCGCCAAAGGGTGTGGGAGGCAGCCTGGGCCGCCTTCTCGGGCTCGGGAAAACGAAACACCAGCGTGGCGCCGGTCAAACCCAGGGCCACGCCCGCCGCGATGAACAGTGCATACCGCAATAGCGGCGCATCCCGCCCCAGGACCATGGCCATGAGGACTCCCAAGCCGACGTTGACCGTGTGCTGCACGCTCTGCAGCCTGGCCAGGAAGGCGCCGCGGTCTTTGCCCCCGGCGACCGTGCCCAGGATGGGGTTGTAGCCCGCCATGGCGACGCCGCGGGTCAGGTTGAACCCGAGCACGCTCACGACCAGCAGGCCGAAGGCGACGGCCTGGAACCCGCGGGTCACGAACAGGGGCGCCAGCAGCACCGGGAGCATGCACAGGTAGCGCGCCGTCCAGAAGCGTCCCATGAGGCGCACCATGCCCCAGCGGGCTGCCAGCAGGCGTCCGGGGAACATGAACAGGTACGCGGCGTAGATGAAGGAGGAGAGAAGCCCGATCATGAAGTTCCCGGCGCCCAGCTTGAGGGCAAAGAGCGAGACCAGGTTTCCGCTCAGCAGGGTGAAGGCCATCACGTTGAGGATGGCGAACAGGACGAAGACCCTCCGTGCCCGCCCAAGCTCGCCGGGGGTCAGGCCGGGGCTCCTCACGGCAGCTCCGATTGCAGGGCCTCGAGGAGCCCCGCCAGGCGGTCCGGCGACAGCCCTGGGCTGTTGCCTCGGATGATGCCCTTCACGATCGCCAAGCCCCGTTCGCGGATCTCTGCCCAGGACCGTTCGGCGTCCTCTCCGCGGGGAACGGGCAGGATGGCTTCCCCCGACGCTTCGATCACGCCGACCCCTTCGCTCTTGAAGCGCTGCAGTTCCGGGGGGGTGCGAAAGTCCGGGTTGCGGAGCAGGACCGTGAGGCGGTACTCGGCGCCTGCGGCCTCTGCGGCCCCTGCGGCGCCGGGCCCGCGGACGAGCACCAGATTGACCGTGTTGCGCCCCGGGTCCCAACTCTTCCACAGGGCAATCAGCTGCGAGCCGGTCTGCTGCACCGCCGCCGCCGACAGGGAGCGCAGGCGCAGGGCCGACATGGGGTAGTCCAGCGCTTCCACCCGACAGCCGCCTATCTGTGCCGTGAGCTCCCGGATGCCCCGGGCGTCCATCACCGGCAGGCGCAGGTCCTTGAAGACCTGGTAGTGCAGGTGGTTCAGGATCGAGCTGCCCGCCCACTCCACGTCGCTGTTCGAGCATGCGGTGTATCCCGGGGCCTGCTCGAGAAAGGCGAACATGTCCGGCAAGGTCTGGGCGTCGATGTTCTGGGGCCGGTGCTCGCACAGGATGAGCACGTAGTGGTACGGAAAGAGCGGGAAGGGGGTCAGCTGAACGAAAAAGCGCCGCTGGCGGCCGTCCAGCGGGAACTCATACACCCTCAGGCGCTCCTTGCCGGGTCGACCGATGTTGCCCTTGCACAGCAGGCAGGGGGCATCCTCTCCCGGCGGTGTGTCCCCCGGGGGACGATCGGGGGAAGCAGGGGGAGGCTGGTAGCGGGAGCGGGCGAAGTTGACCTGAATCCGGAAGCTCACGCCCGTCTCGGGGTCCGCCCAGCTCAGCCGCTCGACTTCTTCTAGCTTCTCCCGGGTCAGATAGCCGGCGGCCAGCTCGAACCGCAGCAGACCTTCCAAAGCGGCGGGCAGCCCGTGCCGGCGGTGCACCTCCTCCAGGAGCCCCTGGATTTCCTCCTGGGGGGTGTCCGGGGACAGGGATGCGAACGCAACTTCCCGGCCCATCGTGCGTCTATAGGTTCTCCGTGTTCCTGGCCAGTTCCCGGGAGTGGGCGTACAGCTCCTCCAGGGTGAGCTTTTTCAGGTACACGAAGCCCCGGGTGGCGCGGATCAGGGCGCTGGGATGCTCGTAGAAGTACTCCCGGCCCAGACATGTCTTGAGCATCTGGTATTGCTCGACCTGGATCTTCTGCGCCAGCTCGCAAAAAGGCCCGTCGTGCTCATGGCTCGGGAAAGAGGCCTCCTTCTGGGAGATAAAGGTGTTCATGAACGCGCTCTGCTGCAGCGAGAACATGTTCAGCGACACCGGCACGAACAGGTCTCCCTCGCTGGGGTGGAAACGGTACCACACGTTGCGGTAGCCGAGCACGACCAGGTCTGAGCGCCCGCTCTCCTGCTCGTAGCGCTTGAGGGCCGCGGTCATGGCCTGCAGGACCTTGTAGTGGGTGTCTGGACCACTGGCCTCGGGGTCCAGGGCGAGGGTCACCACGTCCGGCCGGGTCTCCCGCAGCAGCTGCAGGATCGGCGCGACGTCGCGATCCACGGTCGGCTCTTCTGTGAAGATCTCGCCCTTGTAGAACCCCAGGCGCAGATGGCGTACGCTCTCGGAGCTCCATCCGAAGTATCCCCAGAGACAGTCGGCTTCCCATTCCCGGCACATTCCCTTGAGCTTCTGGATGTGGCCCAGGTCCCTCTTGCCGGGGTACTGGGTTTCGAAGTAGTTGATCAGCTCCTCGATGCGGTCCTTCAGGGTTTCCAGGTCCCGTTCGTCATAGATCTCGACCAGGTTGCGGTACAGCCGGCGCATCTCGCCGTTGTCCTGCATGGCGCGGGAGTCTGCGGCCACCCCGTCGAGATACTGCCACACGTCCCGGTTGCGGAACACCGTGTTGCCCGGGTCGAAGTAGTCCTCCGCCGCACGGTGGGAAAAGGCCTCCGAAGCGATGAAGCCCTTGAGCTTCCGGAACTGGCTCAGCATGAAGCGATTGGTGACGGCGGTGAATCCGCTGGTCAGGGTGGCGAAGAAATGCCGGGTGCTGTGATCGCGGATGTGCCTGACGATGAAGGGCATGTAGCCGAGCATGAGGTCGTCGTGGTGGGGCTCCGTGTGCAGGAAAACCGCGTTGGACAAAAGCCGGCTGCCCGCTTCGATCTTGTCGCGGAGCCGGGCGGCGATGCGCCCCGTCACGGAGTCGGGTTTCTCGCGGGTCTTGGAGAGCAGGACTGCCCCGTCGGGGTCGGCCTGGAAATCCTCCCGGCTGAGCGACTCGATTCGCCGCTTGTGCTTGAGGGAAAGGTCCACGAGGATCTTCTCGATCTGCTCCTCCGAGAGGCTGTCCGCCGCCTGAAGGTGGGCACGACAACGGGCGTCCAGCCGTTTGGCGGCGCCCTGGGTCAGGTACAGCCGGGCCCGGGGAAGTTTGTGCAGCGCCGTGGCGGGATAACGGGGATGCGGGTCCTGCTGAACCGCGTCGGCCACCACTCCTGCCTTGGCCTCTCCCGCGGCAATGATGATGGCCGCGCACTCCGGGTTTTGGGTGATGGTGGACAGGCCGACGGTGATCACCAGGCGCTTGCGGGCGATCTCGATCCCTCCCAGGTCTCCCGCGGCGGCGGCCTGGGTTTCATAGTTGATCTCCGCAAGCCGTGTCGTGGAGTAGTGGTCGGACCCACGCACGTTGAAGCCGATGTGCCCGTCCGGCCCAATCCCCCCGAGAAAGAAGCCGATCCCCCCGAGGGCCCGGATCCGGCTTTCGTACTCCGTGCACCAGGCGTCGATCTGCTCGATCACCTCCTTCTGCATGACCTCCGTTTGGCCGGAGGCGCTCCGATAGCGAAGGGAGAGGTCCACCCGGTCTTCCGGCCATACCTCCTCCAGGCGCTTGCCGGGGGGCAGGCCGATGCGGCTGCAGTCGATGAGCAGGGCCCGCTTCGGGTCCATGCCGAAGCCTTCGATGTAGAAACGCTGGACGTAGTGGTGGAAGCTGTTGTGGTGCAGCGGGTTGATCGGGTAGAACTCGTCGATCTGGACGAAGTGCAGACCGCGGAGCTCCGGTTTGCGCGCCGGGTCCAGGCCCCAATCCTCCAGTTCCCTGCGGATCCCCTCGTTTTCCCAGCCGCGCGTCAGGCGGCGCACTTCCTTGATGAAGTACTCCGGGCTCTTGCCGGTAGGCAGCGACACGACCCCCTCGGGGTTGTCCTGCACCCATTCGAGAAAGCGAAGGGCCGCGTAGGTGCCGAGACAGGGGAAGGAAGGCACCACGATGACGCCAATCTTCTCACGGGGCTCGTAGATGAGCTTCTGTCCGGATTGGCTCAGGGCACGTTCCTCGACTTTCGAGGGCATCGAATCCTCCTCCGCGCCGGGATGTACCGGCAGTGTAGCCCGAGGCTGCCGCTTCGGGCAAGCTGCCGCTTCGGGCAAGCTGCCGCCCCGTTGGCAGGGCCGCCCCGCGCGTTGACTCATCCTGCAGGCATGCCTACACTGTCGCATCATGCGCACACTCATCACGGGCGGCCGGGTTCTCATGCCTTCCGGGGAGCTGTCTCCCGGAGAGGTCCTGATCGACGGGCAGAAGATTCAGGCGGTGGGAGGGCCCACTCCTGCCGGGGCTCCCGGCGCCGGCGGAGGGCGGCGCGGCGGGCAGGTCGACCGGGTGGTCGAGGTACCCGGCACGATCGTGGCACCCTCGCTCCTGGACGTGCACATCCAGGGGGCGGGGGGGAGCGACGTGCTGGACGCCGAGCCGGAGGCCCTGGAACGGATTTCGGCGGTCTGCGCGCGTTTCGGGGTGACCGGGTTCCTGGCCACCACCGTGTACCGACCAGAGGCGGACAACCGCCACCTCGAGGTCGCGGCGGCGGCCTGCGGCGGGCAGCTTCCCGGGGCGGACTGCCTGGGCGTGCATCTGGAGGGCCCTTTCATCGCTTCGGGCAAGCGCGGCATGATCCAGCCCGATTGCCTGAGCGAAGCCGCGCCCCGGGTGCTCGAGCGGATCCTCGAGCAGTGCCGCGGGACCCTGCGGATGATGACCATCGCTCCCGAGCTGCCCGGCGCGCTGGACCAGATTGATCGAATGTGCCGGGCCGGGGTCGTGGCCTCCTTTGGCCATTCCCAGGCCGGCTACCGGGAGACCTGCGAGGGGGTGGCCGCCGGCATCAGCCATGCCACCCACCTGTTCAACGCCATGAACGGCCTGCACCACCGGGAGCCCGGCCCGCTGCCCGCGCTGTGGGAGGCTCCCGGGCTGAGCGTGCAGCTGATCTGCGACGGGGTGCACATCCAGGCGCCGGTGCTCAGGCTCGCCGCCTCGCTGTTCGGCGGGGAGCGGCTGGTGCTCATCACCGACGGCATGCAGGCGATGGGGCTTCCCGAGGGGCGCTACTCCTACCGGGGTCTCCCGTACGACTCTCGGGGTGGAACGACCCGCTACGTGGACGGAACCCTGATCGGCACCGCGCTCGGCATGACCGAGCTCATCCAACGCTGCCAGGGCATCCTGGAGTGGCCGCTTGGGGCCCTGCTGCGGGCCGCCAGTGTCAACCCCGCCCGGGTTCTCGGGCTGGAAGGGCGGACGGGGAGCCTGGAGGCGGGCAAGGATGCCGATCTGGTCGTCCTGGACTCTGAGCTGGCAGTGCGGATGACCTTCAAGCGGGGCGCTGCGGTCTACGACGCGCGGGCGCAGGGGGAGGGCGGGCCCTGAGCGCGGGCTCTCGAAGGGGCCGGGCCCGCCGGGCGGACCGGACGGACGGGGCAAGCCGGGTGGACCAGGGGGACCGGGGGGGTCGGCCCGCCGTCCTGTTGGTGAGCGGCCTGTCCCTGCGGCGGGCGAGCTCCTTTTCCCGGCAGCTGCGGCTCCTGGCCGCGGCTCTGGAAAGGCGAGGGGTGCCGGGGCGGGTGTGCAGCCCCGCCGCGGCCCTCCCAGCCCTCCGCGGCCGGGGGGCTTGTGCCGCGATCCTTCTCGGATACCCCGACCAGTTCCCCCTGCTCGCGAAGCCGGTGCCGGAGGTTCCGGTCTACCTGTGGGCCCAGTTCTCCCGGCCCTCGGATCCCGCGGCTTTGGCCGCGGCTCTGCCGGTGCCGCTGACCGCGCGGAGCGCCGGCTTCCTGGCCGCGGCGGGGTGCGTGCACATCGGTCCGGTGATTCCCCACGGGGTGGACCTGCGGCTCTACCGGCCGGCGGCGCCGGGCGAGCGGGCCCGAGCGCGGGAACGGTTGGGGCTGATGGAGCGCTTCGTGGTCGGGGCCGTGGGGGCCCACACGGCGCGCAAGCGCTTCGGCCTGCTTCTGGAGACCCTGGCTCGCCTGCTGCCGCGCCTGCCGCAGGCCGCGCTCCTGATCAAGACCGATCGCCCGGTGGCCCTGGACGGCACGGACCTGCGGGAGCAGGCACGGCGCCTGGGGGTGGGGGCTGCCGTGCGCCTGGTGAGCGGTACGCTGCCTGCGGCCGCCATGGCCGATCTGTACCGCAGCATGGACGTGTACCTCAACCTGTCCGAGTGGGAAGGGTTCTGCGTGCCGGTGGTGGAGGCCATGGCCTGTGGAGTACCGGTGGCAGCGCAGCCGGGCCAGGGGCCGGGGGAGCTCGTGCCCTACGGCGAGCTGCTGGTACCGGGCAGCGCCGAGGAGGCCGACGGGGCTACGATCCTGCTGC
>JAFGFV010000349.1 GCA_016930895.1 Spirochaetales bacterium
GAGGTTGTGCAGCCCCAGGTACACGTACTCCGCCGGCTTGACCACCCCCCAGATCCCGAAGACCGCGCAGCGGTCCCGGATCGCGTCGCGACTGCCGTCCGTCATACCCTCAAGCCTCCCGGCGCGTCGGCCGCCTCCAACACCGGCAGAAGGGGCTCGATGTGCGCGGCCAGGAATTCGTCGACCTGGGACGGGGCGCGCCCGCAGAAGTCCGACCCGGCCGCGATCTCCTCCAGCTCCTCCAGGGCGAAGGGAACCCGCGGGTCCGCGGCCAGCTTCTCGAACAGCCGGTTGGGGGCCCCCTCCTCCTTGATCTCCCGTGCCGCCTCCACCGCTTTCTCCCGGATGGCCTCGTGGAGCGCCTGGCGGTCCCCTCCTTGGAGCACCCCCCGCATCAGGATCGTCTCGGTGGCCAGGAAGGGAAGCTCCTCCCGGAGCAGTCGATCGATAACCCGGGGGTAGACCTTGAGGCCCCCCAGCACGTTGGCGTAGATCGCGAGCAGGGCGTCCACTCCCAGGAAGGCCTGGGGGATGTACAGCCTTCGCCCGGCGGAGTCGTCCAGGGTCCGCTCGAACCACTGGGTGGCCGCCGTCTGGTCGGCCGCCTGCACCTGGCTCATCACGCTCCGCGCCAGGGAGCACAACCGCTCGCAGCGCATGGGGTTGCGCTTGTAGGCCATGGCGGAGCTTCCCACCTGGCGGCTCTCGAAGGGCTCGTCGACCATTTTGAGATGCTGCATCAGCCGAAAGTCGACGGCAAACTTGTGCGCCGACAGGGCGATGTTCTTCAGAAGATCGAGGACCTTGGAGTCCCACAGGCGGGTATAGGTCTGCCCGGTCACCGGGAAGGAGCCCTTGAACCCGAGTTTCCGGCAGACCATGCGGTCGAGGGCGCGGACCTTCTCGTGGTCCCCGTCAAAGAGTTTGAGGTAGCTGTCCTGGGTCCCCGTGGCCCCCTTGGCGCCCCGCAGGCGCCAGCGGGCCAGCAGGGCCTCCAGGTCTTCCCAGCTGATGAGCAGGTCCTGCAGCCACAAGGTCGCCCGCTTGCCCAGAGTGGTCGGCTGGGCGGGCTGGAAGTGCGTGTAGCCCAGGCAGGCGAGCTCCCTGTGCTCCCGGGCGAGCCGTGCCAGCAGGAGAATCGCGCCGGCCAGGCGGCGCCGAACGATCTTGAGGGCCTCAAAGATCTGAAGCAGCTCCGTATTGTCCGTGACGAAACAGCTGGTCGCTCCCAGGTGAATGATGCCCCGGGCGCTCGGGCATTGTTCGCCGTAGCACAGGACGGCCGCCATGACGTCGTGGCGCAGCTCCTTCTCCTTGGCGGCCTGGAGCTCGAAATCGATATCCTCCCAGTGAGCCCGCATCTCCTCGAGCCCCTGCGCCGGGATGCCCAAACCGAGCTCGGCCTGGGCTTCGGCCAGGGCGATCCACAGCCGCCTCCAGGTGGAGAACTTGAACCGGTCGGAGAAGAGCGCGCTCATCTCCCGGCCGGCGTAACGGCTGATCAGCGGATTCTCATAGACGCTGTGATCGACTGGCACGGTATCCCCTCCCTCGCCCATCGCGGAACCAGACTTGCCTTACCCCCGATAGCCGGACAGGGACTCCAGGACCTGCTCCAGGGGCGGAGCCTCGAAGATCCTCTTGCCCGTGTAGCGGTTGCAGCCCGCGGCGTACATCTGGCTCGCCAGAACCGCGAGCTCCTTGGGAAGCGAGAGGGGCTTGACGTCGCAGCGCTCCTGCCACCCCGCGCCGGTCTTTTTCCAGCGATCGCAGGCCTCGACGAACTCCGGCTGGTTGCGCTTGTACCACTGGCGGAGCACTTCCTTGCTGAGCTGCTGCCCCTGAAAGGCGAAGCGGTTCTCGTCGAAGGTGCCCAGGACGTCGCACACCACGATTCCGTTGTCCCACACGGCTTCGATCTTGCCGTCGTAGTGCTCGAAACCTCCCCGATGCGCCAGCTCCGTGACGATTTCGTTGGTCTCGAAGGCGGTGCGCCTCAGATCGGCGAAGTCCCGACCCTTGAGGCCGGAGATCTGCAGAGCTTCCCGCTCGGTCAGGGCGCGGTCTCCCGGCTCGAGCTTCGTGGTGAAACCCATGATCGGCCGCGGGAGCATCTGGCCGGGAACCGGCTCTTCCTTCAGGCCCAGCTCCCTCAGGATCGCCGCCACACCGCCGCGCCCCCCGCCGCGGGTCCCGCCGTCGCCTGCCCGGGCCCGGGCCTCCTCGAGGCGCTTGAACACGGAGCTTCCCAGAGGCAGGCCGTTGCGGAAGATGATCTCCAACCCGATGAGGTAGTTGTTGATGCGGCCCCGGTTGGCCGCAAAAAAGGAGTAGTCGTAGCGGACCTCCACCCCCTCGCCGGTCGCGAACTCCCGCGCGATCGGATGATACACGCGGCCCAGGCGGACCTGCATGGTCTGGACACCTCCGCTTCCCTCCTCCAGGTCATTGAAGCGCAGCAGCCGCCCCTGCGGCCCCACCAGCCCCTGGTAATGGGTCCGGATCCCCCGGCGTTCGAGGACCTCGAAGTGATAGGCCGCCATGGCCGCCAGGGCCTTGCCCTTGCCGGCGATGTGGTCCGGCATCTCACCCCAGTCGAACACGCTGTAGCGGTCCGAGAACACGAAGCTCCCGATCCCGGGACGATTCTCGCAGGCCGGTTCCGTGACCAGCAGGTCCTTGACGCTACCCATGGCTCCTCCTCCTTGCCGCCGATGAGCTCCGGCGGCCCCCGCTTCTCCACCTCGAACCTCCGGCCTTCACGCCCCGAAGCTCTCCCGAAACTCCCGGTCCTTGGCCGCCAGCTTCTTGACCTTTTCCTCCCGGGATTGCCGCACGAGCTCCCGGTATTCCAGGTTGAAGGGGGCGTACAGCTGGGCGATGAAGCGCCCCACGTTCCTGGGATCGTTGATCGTGGCGTTGGAGCTTCCGGGGGGATTGCGAAGGCAGCTGTCGTTCGGTGCATCCGGCGGACAGCTGATCACCGGGTTCAGGGCCAGGAACGACAGGCTGCCGGACAGGGCGTCCGTGCCCCCCGCCACCGCCACGAACGCGATCGCCCCATCGGCCTCCTCGTACTCCCGGACCAGCTCGAGCAGCGCCCCCGGGGTCTTGTGGGCCGAGCAGATCCGCACCTCGCAGGGGATGCGGTAGGCTGCCAGGGATTCCACGATCGCTTCGATGTGCCCCCGGTCGCTGTCCGAGCCCGCCACCACCACGGCGCAGCCCTTCTTGGTCCGAACCCTGTCCCAAAAACCCTCAGCGCTCATCCTTCGAGCTCTCCTTCGCCAAAGTCTTGCGTCGATTCCGGGAGGCGCAACCCGCGCGCCGATGATGGCTGGCAGGGCCCATGATAGACGTCCTCGCCTCGAGCTGTCAATTCCGGCCCGTGCGCTCCAGAGCGCGATGCCCGATGTCCCGCCGGCACGCAAGCCCGTCGAAGGAGATCAGGCCCACGCCGCGGTAGGCGGTCTGGATGGCGGCGGCGATCGTGGGGCCCACCCCCGTGACTCCAAGCACCCGGCCCCCGGCGGTCACGATTTCGCCGCTCTCCGAGAGCCGGGTGCCCGCGTGGAACACGAACAGGTCCTTCTGCGCGGACGCGGCCTCCAGGCCATGGATCGGTTGGCCCTTGCGGTACGCTCCGGGATACCCGCCGGAGGTCAGGACCACGCAGGCAGCCGCTCCCGACCGCACCGGCAGCCCCATGTCCCGAAGCTCTCCCACCGCCGCCGCCCGGAGCAAGGGATACAGGTCGCCGTCCACCAGGGGCAGGACCGCCTGCGTCTCCGGGTCCCCGAACCGGCAGTTGAACTCCACGACCGTCGGCTCCCCGCGCTGGATCATGAGACCCACGTA
>JAFGFV010000052.1 GCA_016930895.1 Spirochaetales bacterium
AGGAGCGAAGACCCGATGATCTCCGTATACACGGCCGGCGAGCTGTGCAAGAAGTGCTACTCCTGCGTGCGGGAATGCCCGACCAAGGCGATCGAGGTCCACGGCGGTCAGGCCCACATCATCGAGGAGAAGTGCATCTCCTGCGGGCGCTGCGTGCTGGTGTGCTCCCAGAACGCCAAGCGCATCCGCTCTTCCGTCGAGGAGGTGCTGGCGCTCCTGAATGGAAGCCCCGGGAACAGGGTATACGCCATGCTGGCTCCCTCCTTCCCGGCAGCCTTCCTCGAGCTCAGGCCCGGGCAGGTGGTCGGGGCCCTGCGCGCGGCCGGTTTCGACGGCGTGTTCGAGGTGGCCTTCGGCGCAGACCTGGTGTCCTACGCCTACTACCGGCGTTTCCAGGAGCTGCTCGGGCCGGATGCCGCCGGGTTCATTATCAGCTCGCCCTGTCCGGCGGTCGTGTCCTACGTGGAGAAGATGTACCCCGAGCTCGTGCCCTATCTGGCCGAGCTGATGTCGCCCATGGAGGCCATGGCCACGGTCATCCGGCAGAAGATGGACCCGGAGGCGCGGATCGTGTTCATCGGTCCCTGCGTGGCCAAGAAGGACGAAGCCGGAAGGCTGGGGCTGGTGGACCAGGTCCTGACCTTCGAGGAGCTGCGGGAGCTGCTGGGGGCCAGGGGGGTGGACCCGACGTCGGTTCCCGAGAGTCCCTTCGACGGGCCCCAGGCCAACCTGGGGCGGATCTACCCGGTGACCGGCGGGCTGCTCAAGGCGGCGGCCATCGACGCCGACCTGGCCGACAGCCCGGTCTACGTGGTGGAAGGCCCGGGCCGGGTCACGGAGATCCTGACCGTGCTGAGCAATCGCCTCAAGAATGGCCTGCCGGTGGTGAACCGCCTGTTCGACCTGCTGCTGTGCGAAGGCTGCATCGGGGGGCCGGTCATGGTCAACTCCTTGAGCTTCTACGAACGCAGGAAGTACGTGGTGCAGTACATGAAGTCCCGGCCGCTCATCCACGACATCCACGAGTGGGCCGGCGGGCACGGGGAATATCTCGACCTGGATCTCTCCAAGAGCTTTCACGCCGTCGAGCAGGAGGAGATCCTGCCCCCGGAGGAGGAGATCCGCCGCATCCTGGCCATGACCAACAAGCTGAGGCCCGAGGACGAGCTCAACTGCCGGGCCTGCGGCTACGCCTCCTGCCGGGACAAGGCCATTGCGGTGTACCGGGGGATCGCGGAGGTGGAGATGTGCCTCCCGTACCTGATCTCCAAGCTGGAGCATGCCATCGACGATCTCAAGGACAACCAGGCCCGGCTCATCCAGGCGGAGAAGCTGGCCTCCATGGGACAGATGGCCGCCGGCATCGCCCACGAGATCAACAATCCCCTCGGGGTGGTGCTCATGTTCTCCCACCTGCTCAAGGACAGCCTCCAGGAGGACGACCCAGGCCAGAAGGACGTGGACAAAATCATCCAGGAGGCCGAGCGCACCCGCAAGATCGTCCGCGGGATCCTGAACTTTGCCCGGGAGGAGAAGGTCGAGCGCACCCTCACGGACATCAACCAGCTCTTGCGGGAGGCGGCCGCGGGGGTGGCCGGCCTGGACGCGGGCGGCAGGATCGCCATCGATTTCCAGCTGGACGAGGCCCTCGCTCCGCAGCCGGTGGACAGGAGCCAGCTGCGGCAGGTGTTCGACAACCTGCTCAAGAACGCCGTGGAGGTCATGCCCGGGGGCGGTGCCATCACGATCCGTAGCAGCGGGGCGGCCGGTGACGGCAGGGTGGCCGGTGGCGACGGGTCCTTTACCGTGGAGATCGCCGACAGCGGGCCGGGGATCCCGGCGGAGCTGCTGCCCAAGCTGTTCTCCCCGTTTGTGACCAGCAAGCCCGTGGGCAAGGGGACGGGGCTGGGCCTGGCCGTGTGCTACGGCATCGTGAAGATGCACGGCGGCTCGATCCAGGCGGTCAACCGTCCGGAAGGCGGCGCCAGCTTCACGATCAAGATCAAGCAGTACGCCAAGGAGGAAGCAGTTGGCCAGAATACTCATCGTCGATGACGACCAGGACCTCCGGGAGGGCCAGCAGGCGTTCCTGCAGAGCAAAGGCTTCGAGGTCGAGACTGCCGGCGGGATGGAGGAGGGGCTGGCCAGGCTCACGGGAGTCAAGCCCGACCTGATCCTGGCGGACCTGATGATGGAGCACTACGACTCGGGCTTCGTCTTCTGCAAGAAGGTGCGGGACATCCCGGGCCTCGAGGACATCCCGATTCTGCTGCAGACCGCGGCCCCCAAGGAGATCGGGTTCACCCTTGACAGCTACAACACCAGGGCCAGGGAATGGATGAAGGTCGACGAGGTGCTGATCAAGCCGGTGCCGCTGGAGGACTTGGTCGGCAAGATCCGGCAGTACCTTTCGCGGTAAGGGGGGCTTGATCCCATGGAGGAACGTCTGCGGGTCATCGTGATCGATGACGAGGAGGGGATGCGCGAGGGCATGCGCCGGGTCCTGGAGCGCAAGGGCTTCGAGGTGGATCTGGCCGAAGACGGCGAATCGGCGATCGCCCTGTTCAAGCGCAACCGCTACGACCTGGCCCTGGTGGACCTCAAGATGCCCGGGATCGACGGCTTCGAGGTGACCCGCTTCGTCAACGATACGATCGGCGACAGGACCGTGGTGGTGATCGTGTCCGCCCTGGCCACGGTGGAGGCGGCGGTGGAGGTGACCCGCCACGGGGCCTTCGATTTCCTGGTCAAGCCGTTCACTCCCCAGGACCTGATGGAGGTGGTGGAGCGGGCCGCGCGGCAGAGGAACCTGATCCGGGAGCGGGAGACCTACCTGACCGAGCTCAACAGCGAGCGGACCCTGTCCCGGCAGCTGATCAACTCCATGCACGAAGGAGTGATCGTGCTGAACATCGCCCGCAAGCCGGTGCTCATGAACCCCAAGGCCGAGCTGTTCCTGTCGGTGAGGTACGCCGTGGAGCCGTCGGTGGAGCAGCTGGGGCTGGGGGAGCGGATCCTCAAGGCCGTGGACGAGATGCTGGCCCTGAAACCCGGGACCGAGGCGGTGCGGGTGTTCCGGGAGATGATCGGCGGCCGGATGCTCGAGATCATCATCACTCCCTACTTCCTCGGGGAGCAGAACGCTGGGACCATCGTGCTGCTGGAGGACCACACCGACGAGTGGAAGGCCGAGCAGGACAAGAACCGCTTCATCTCCATGGTGGCCCACGAGCTCAAGAGCCCCCTGGCGGCCATCCTGAACTACATCAACATCATCCTGACCGGGATGTTCGACGAAAAGGTGGAGAAG